>JBEIVF010000074.1:0-8860 GCA_040374005.1 Gemmatimonadaceae bacterium
ATGAACTCGGCGCTCGACATCACGCCGCCCGCGGTCGCATTCGGCGCGATGGAAGTTCCAGCTGTGCCGATGCCTGGGCGCACCAAGCTCGTGCGCACCTACAACACGGGCTGGTAATGGACCGCCGCGATTTCGTGAAGGCGGCCGCGGTGAGTGGCGCGGCGCTCGCGGCGGGTGGTGCGCCTGCTGCCGCGGCCGAAGCGCGCGAAGAGCGTCGTGCGTTCGGGCTGCGCTATGCGCCGCACTTCGGGATGTTCTCCGAGCACGCGGGCAAGAAGGGCGTGGTCGCTGAGCTCGAGTTCATGGCGAGCGAAGGCTTCACCGCGCTCGAGGACAACAACATGCGGACGCGTCCCGTCGCCGAGCAGGAGCTGATCGCGCAGACGATGCAGCGCCTCAACATGGCGATGGGCGTGTTCGTGGCGCACACCATCGGATGGAGCGACGCCAATCTCACCAGTGGCAACGTCGCCAAGCGTGACGCGTTCTTGGCCGAGGTCACGGCGTCGGTGGAAGTGGCCAAGCGCGTCAATGCGAAGTGGATGACTGTCGTGCCCGGCATGATCGACGGGCGACCAGCGATGGAGTATCAGACGGCGAACGTGGTCGAAGCACTCAAGCGCGCCGCGGCGATCTTGGAGCCGCACGGCCTAGTGATGGTGCTCGAGCCGCTCAATCCGTATCGCGATCATCCGGGGCAGTTCTTGCAGCGCATTCCGCAGGCGTATTTGATCTGTAAGGCCGTGGCGAGCCCGTCGTGCAAGATCCTGTTCGACATCTACCATCAGCAGATCACCGAGGGGAACTTGATCCCCAATATGGATCGTGCGTGGGAGGAGGTCGCGTATGTGCAGGTGGGCGACAACCCGGGCCGCAAGGAGCCGACCACGGGCGAGATCAACTACGCCAACGTGTTCGCGCATCTGAAGAAGAAGGGATTCACCGGCATCGTGGGGATGGAGCACGGAAATTCGAAGCCGGGGAAGGAGGGGGAGCGGGCGGTGATCGATGCGTACCGGAAGGTCGATGCTGGGTAGTGTCGCGTTGATCGTCGGGCTGGTGCAGGCTGCGCTGCTGCACCGGGCGGCGGGGTGGCGCGAGCGACTCACGGGTGACCGCATTCCGTATCGGCCCATCGTCCTGCTGGTCGGGATCGGGATGGCGGTGTTCCTCGGCAACACTGTGCTGTTCCTGCTCGGAGGCGACGCCGACGATCGCACCTCGTCGTGGCTTGTCACCCTGTTCGCCTTGATGTTCGTCGGCCTCCGCCGCAAACTGCTCGGCATCAAGCTGCACCGGATGCCCATGGCGGCCCCGCCACCGACCACACGTCCGGTCGAGGCGATGGAGGATGTGACCGTGCGAACGGAGACGGTGGAGTAGGGGCGACTACCGCAGCTTACGCGTGCGCAACGCGCACGCGGCTTCGTGCCACTGCGCTACGGGAGGTCGCCCTCGCGCCGCTCGGTGGCCGGCGGATTCCGCAGCGCCGAGTGACGATACCCGTATAGGAAGTAGCAGGTGAGTCCGATCGCCATCCAGATCCCGAACGCGATCCACGCGCTGGTCGGCAGCCCCTGCATCACGAACACGCACGCCCCCGCACCAATCAGTGACACCCCCCAGATGAACGGCACGCGGAACGGCCGCGGACGGTCGGGCTCACGCACGCGGAGCACCAACACACCGATGCATACCACCGCGAACGCCGCCAACGTGCCGATGTTGGTGAGGTCGTAGGTCGAGGCGTCGTTCATGACCAGTGCGCCGGCGGCCACCACGAGGCCGGTGATCGTCGTGGTGATATGCGGAATGCGCGTCTTCGGGTGCAGCTTGGCCGCGAACTTCGGCAGCAGGCCGTCGCGCGCCATGGCGTAGAAGATGCGCGGCTGACCGTACTGGAACACTAGGAGCACGGCCGACATCGACACGACCGCACCCGCGGCCACGATCCAGCTCGCCGTCGACAAGCCGGCCAACTCCAGCGCGCGCGCCAGTGGATCGCTCGACCGCAGTTGCTCGTACGGCACCAACCCCGTCGCCACGAATCCGACGACGATGTAGATCAACGTGCAGATCGCTAGTCCGCCCAAGATGCCAATGGGCAGATTGCGCTGCGGATCCTTGGTCTCCTCGGCCGCCGTCGAGATCGCATCGAACCCGATGTAGGCGAAGAAGACGATCGCCGCACCCTGGTGAATGCCGCGGAAGCCGTTGGGGGCGAAGGGCGTGTAGTTGGCGGGGTC
Source organism: Gemmatimonadaceae bacterium (assembly GCA_040374005.1). Classification (GTDB taxonomy): domain Bacteria; phylum Gemmatimonadota; class Gemmatimonadetes; order Gemmatimonadales; family Gemmatimonadaceae; genus DASRAP01. Next base: position 2,247 of record JBEIVF010000074.1, read on the forward strand.
GATGTGGAACGCCCCCACGACGATGAACAGCCCCAGCACCAGCAGCTTGATCACCACCATGATGTTGTTGGCGCGCGTGCTCTCTTTGGCACCTTGGAGCAGCAGCACCGTGATCGCGGCCACGATCCCGAACGCCGGGAGATTCACCAAGATCGGCATGTCGCCGATGCGCGGTGCGGTCCGCATGAGCTCCACCATCGCGGGGTCACCACTCGCCTTCACCGCCCAATACCCGTGTGTCAAATGCGCGGGCAGTTGGATGCCGAAGCCGGAGAGGAGCGACACGAAGTACCCGCTCCAGCCGATCGCGACGGCGATGTTGCCCACCGCGTACTCCAAGATCAGCGCCCAGCCCACGATCCACGCGACGATCTCGCCGAGCGTCGCATAGGAGTAGGCGTAGGCGCTGCCGGCCTGCGGGATCATCGACGCCAGTTCCGCGTAGCACAACGCGGCGAGGCCGCAGACCGCGCCCAGCAGGAGGAACGACAGGACGAGCGCCGGCCCGGCCCCGTATCGCACCACCGTGCCGTCGGCGAGCACCTCGCCCGCCGCCGCTGTGCCGAGCGACGAGAAGATCCCCGCGCCGATCACCGCCCGATGGCGAGCATGACGAGGTCGCCGGCGCCGAGGGTGCGATGCATGCCGCTCCCGGTGGCGTCGGCGGCAGCGATGGGTTTGCGGGCGAAGAGGGACATGGCGGTGAGGCAGGGGGCTTCGAGGGGGAGCCGATGCAGGAATATGCGGGGCTCACCAACTCACACAAGCCCGTAGATCAGACTGCCTCCCCCTACCGCGGCACCACCCGCACCAGCTCCACCTTCACGAAGCCGTCCCCGTTTTCGGTCTGGTGCCCCAGCAGCCACGGACCCGCCGACACCCCGTAGTACGCGTCCAGCCGCTCCGAGAACACCACCGCCTTGGCCTTCGGGTCCCAGCGCTCGATCATCGTGTCGTAGAACTTGTCGGGGTCCAGCACGGGGAAGTACGTGGAGCCCTCCACTTGCTCCGCGGGGCCCAAGGCCTCGTACCACTGCTCGTCGGAGGTCGCGCTGACGATCCACAACATGCCGAGCGAATCCACCCACATATCGCGCACGAACGAGGACGGGGGCTGGCTCGGCGAGTGCTGAGTGCGTTGCGGCTCACGGGGGAACCACGGTGCGACCAGTTGGTAGGTGGCCTGGAGTTCGCCCGGCGCGGTCCAGTGCTGCAACTCGTAGCTCAGCGAGCCGCGCGCTGACCAGAATCCACCCGCCGGATCACGCGCGAGCACGCGGTACCGCGGCTCGATATTCGCATCGATGGGCGCATCGCCGAACTCGCGCAGTACACGCCCGTCGCGGCTCACGTGGAGCATCGGTGGGCGGGGATCGAAATTCCCCGGCGACTGCACGAAGCTCCCATCGGCCAACTCGATCATCGTGTACGGACGCTCGGTCCACGGCACTTCCCGCACCACCGTGCTCGGCGCGACGAAGAATGACATCCGCTTGAGCTCACGATCGTGGATCAGCGCGGTGTCGCCCGACGCGTACACCATCTCGGCCGTCCCGTACTCCTCCGGGCCCGCCCCGAACGAGCCGAGTGTCGACACATAACGCCCACCCACGTCGAACACGCGAGGCAACTCCCTGCCGCGGCCGTACGGCGTCGTCACCACATGATACGTCCCACCAATCGGCGCCGACATCACCGGCACACTCGACAACGCCCCCGCACCAGTGTCCAGCCCGAACGTCGCCACCGGCATCAACACGAACGTCCCGCCGGTCTGCTCCGGACCGCTTCCCTCGCACCCGCCAATGACAACGGCGGCGAGCATCGCGCTCGCCGCCGTCCACAGTCGCCCACTCACTTGGCCGTCCCGCCCATCATGGCGTCACGCTTGGCCTTGAACTCGGTGCCGGCCTTCCACTCCTGGAACTTCGGCGTCTGCGACACGATGTAGCCCACGCGGAACAACAACTTCGCGTCGTCCACCGCGCCCGCGATATCCCAATCGGGCTTCACCTCGTCCGTCACCTTGTGGTAGTCGTTGACGAGATACTCGCCACGCTTGATCTCGCCGTAGTTGGCGTCCTTGCCGATGTACGCCATACCGCTGCCCGTGTACAACGCCGGCACGCCTTCCTTGGCGAACTCGAAGTGGTCGGAGCGGTAGTAGTAGCCCTTCTCGGGCTCCGCATCCGCGCGCACCGTGCGACCTTCTTTGGTGGCCAACTCCAACACGATGTCATCCAACGTCGAATTGCCGAGCCCGATCACCTCGAGGTCGCTCGTCTTTCCCCACTGGTTGATGCCGTCCATGTTGATGTTGGCCACGGTCGACGCCAGCGGATACAGCGGGTTCTGCGCATAGTACCGCGCACCCAACAACCCCTTCTCCTCGGCCGTCACGGCGAGGAAGATGATCGAGCGATCGGGCTTGGTGCCCAGCGCCGCGTAGGCCTTGGCGATCTCCAGCATCGTCGCGGTGCCTGACGCATTATCGAGCGCGCCGTTGGAGATGTTGTCGCCCGTGGTGATCAGCGGGTCGATGCCCAAGTGATCCCAGTGCGCCGTGTAGATCACGTACTCGTTGGGCGTGGTCGCTCCCTCGAGCTTGGCCACCACGTTCTTCGACGACACGCGACGCGTGGTGATGTCCACCGCGATATCAGCCGTGGCGCCGAGCGCCTCCGGACGGAACTCCTTGGTGCGCGCCGCGGCGTGCAGCGCATCGAAGTCCTTCCCCGCCGCCGCGAACAACTCCTTCGTCTTCTCCAGCGACAACCACCCTTCGACCGGCACACGGGTGTTCTCGCCCGCCTTCACGATGTCGAACTGCTCACGCGAGAACGAGCCCTCGACCACGCTGTAGCCGTAGCCCGCCGGGATGGTCTCGTGCACGATCAACACCGCCGCCGCACCCTTCTCGGTGGCGATCTCGTACTTGTACGTCCAGCGACCGTAGTACGTCATCGCTTCACCCTTGAACATCGTGGTGTCGCGCTGGTTCTCATCGCCCGCCACGCGCACGGCCGGATCATTCACCAACATGATCACCGTCTTGCCGCGCACGTCCACATCCTTGTAGTCGTCCCAGCCGTACTCCGGCGCGACGACCCCGTAGCCCACGAACACCACGTCGGAGCCGAGCACCTCGGTGCGCGGGCGCTCGTAGCGCGAGCTGGCCACGTAATCGGTGGGGAAGTTCATCGCCATCTTCTTCCCGCTCACCGTGAACGACGCCGTGGGCTTCGACGTGTAGCCGATCAGCTCCACATTCTGGAGATAGGTGCCGTCCGGATTGCCCGCGGCGAGCCCCAGCCCCTTGAACTGATCCACCAAGTACGCCACCGCCTTCTCCTCACCCGCGGTGCCGGGCCCGCGGCCTTCCATCGAGTCGGCCGCCAAGGCATTGATCGCCGCCAACATGCCGTCGCCGGTGATCTTGTCCGCCGCCGCGGTGACGTCAGCCGCAAACGCATCGACGCTGGTGGACGCGGTGTCGCCACACGCCGTGACCAGCACGGTAGCAGCGAGGAGCACTACAGATGTCTTACGCATCGTTCCGATGGGTGTGGCGCGATACCGCTGTGCGATGTCGCGCATGGTCAGGAAAGACCGGTGATGTCGCCGTTCGCTACAATGGACATGCCCTCAGCCGCGGGGACCTTCGGCAGCCCCGGCATCGTCATGATGTCGCCCGCCTTGGCGACCACGAAGCCTGCCCCCGCTGAACCATATACCTCATTGATGGTGATGCGGAACCCCTTGGGCACGCCCAGGCGCGTCGGATCGTCCGTCAATGAGTACTGCGTCTTGGCGATGCACACCGGCGTATCGCCCAGCCCGATGCTGGTCAGATACTCGATGTTCCGCTCGGCGGCCGCCGAATAATCCACGCCGTCGCCGCCGTAGACCTTCTTGACGATGGTCTCGATCTTCGCCTTGATCGGCAGCGACGTCTCGTACAGCGGCTTGTAGGCCCCCGTGCCACCACGCAGCGCGCCCATGACGGCGTGGGCCAGCTCTTCACCACCCTCGCCACCGCGCGCCCACACATCGGTGAAGATGGCCGGTACGCCCAACGAGGCCGCGTAGTCGAGCACCATCTTGATCTCGGCGTCGGTGTCGTGCGTGATGCGATTGAGTGCCACCACCACCGGCACGCCGAACTGCTGCACGTTCTTCACGTGATGCGCGAGGTGGGGCAGGCCCTTCTCCAGCGCGGCCGTGTCCTCGACGGTGAGCTGCTTCTTGTCGGCACCGCCCTGCATCTTGAGCGAGCGGATGGTCGCCACCAGCACCGCCACCTCCGGCTTGAGCCCACCGAAGCGGCACTTGATGTCGAAGAACTTCTCGGCGCCCAAGTCCGAGCCGAAGCCCGCCTCGGTGACGACCACATCGCCCAGCGCCAGCGCACTCTTGGTGGCGATGATCGAGTTGCACCCGTGCGCGATGTTGCCGAACGGGCCGGCGTGCACCAGCGCCGGACCCCCTTCGAGCGTTTGCACGAGGTTGGGGCGGATGGCGTCCTTGAGCAACATCGTCATGGCGCCCGCGGCCTTGATGTCGCGCGCCCGGACCGGCTGCTTCGACTTGCCCGCCGTGGCCCCGAGGATGATGCGGCCGATGCGCTCTTCCAGATCAGCGCGGCTGTTGGCCAGCGACACGATGGCCATGATCTCGGAGGCGGGGATGATCACCCACTTCTCCTCGCGCACCACGCCGTCCATCGCGCCGCCCAGGCCGATGACCGCTTTGCGCAGCGCGCGGTCGTTCATGTCGATGGTGCGCGGCCACGTGATGCGGCGCGGGTCGAGGTTGGTCTCGTTGCCCTGCTGCAGATGGTTGTCCATCATGGCCGACAGCAGCGAGTGCGCGCTGCTGATGGCGTGGAAGTCACCGGTGAAGTGGAGGTTGATGTCCTCCATGGGGATCACCTGAGAGTACCCACCACCGGCCGCGCCGCCCTTCACGCCGAACACGGGGCCGAGGGATGGTTCGCGAATGCAGAGCACCGCGTTCTCGCCGATGCGGCGTAGCGCCTGCGCGAGACCGACCGACACCGTGCTCTTGCCTTCGCCGGCGGGCGTGGGGGAGATGGCCGTCACGAGCACGAGCTTGCCGCGGGCCGGGCGCTCCGAGAGCTCGAGCGGGAGCTTGGCCTTGTACTTGCCGTATTGGTCGATGTCGTCCGGCGTCAGGCCGACATCGGCGGCGACGTCGGTGATGAGGCGGGGCTTCGCCGCTTGGGCGATCGCGATATCGGAGGGAACGGTCATCAGTGCAGACGCTCAGGGTGGGTGTGAACGTGGGCCGACTCGCCGCGCAGGAGCGTGACGAGGGTCAATCCTGCAGTATCGGCCAAGCGGACGGCGAGGCCGGTGGGACGGGACACCGCCGCGAGGAGCTCGACGCTCGCCGCCGTGGTCTTTTGCACGAGTTCGAACGACGCCCGGCTGGTGAGCACCACGAAGCCCGTTGCCGGATCGGTGCCCGCCCGCCACAGCGCCCCTAGCACTTTGTCGAGCGCATTGTGGCGGCCGACATCTTCGCGGACCACCTGCAACACCCCATCAGGCGTGGCCCAGGCGGCCGCGTGGACGGCGTGCGTGGCGGCGTTGAGGGGTTGGTGTGCCTTCAGCGATTCGCCGGCCGCATACAGGGCCGCAGAACGCACCTGGAGCGTGCGGCCCACCGCGACCGGCGTGCGCACCGCCTCGTCGATGGCTTCCACGCCACACAGTCCGCAGCCGCTGCGCCCGGCGATCGCGCGCGACCGTGACGCGAGCCGCTCGGCGACCGCCACCGGCACATCGATGCTCAGCTCGATCCCGCGCGAGTGCCGCGCCACCTGTACCGCGCCGATCTCGTCGCGCCGGGCGATCCCTTCACTCAGCGTGAAGCCCACCGCGAGGTCTTCCAGATCGGCCGGGGTCGCCATCATCACGGCGTGCGACCGCGCCCCGTACACGAACGCCACGGGGACTTCCTCGGCGATATCAGCCGACGCGTCAGTCGCGGTCGGGCCGGCCCACTGCGTGAGCGACTGCCGCGACGACACGGCGCCATACCCCACGCCGGGCGCGGCGCCGAGCGACGGGGGACGGTCAGCCGCCATCGCGCGCGGGTGCCTCCTGCACGAACCGCCAGCCGAACCGCCCCTTCACGCACAGGTTGCCCAGCGTGATGTCGTTCTCCAGTGGCGACGTGGCCTTCACGATATCGCCGTCCTGCACATGCAGCGACAGCGTGCAACCCACGCCACAGTACGGGCAGATGGTGTCGGTCACGGTCTGCTCGGCCGGCTTCCACTCTCCGGCCTGTCGCAGGTCGTACTCGTCTTTGGCCATCAACGCGCCGGTGGGACACACGGCGATGCAATTGCCGCAGTACACGCAGGCCGACTCGGGCAGCGGTACATCGAACTCGGTGGCGATGTGGGCGTCGAACCCGCGTCCGGCCACCGCGATGGCGAAGGTGTTCTGATGATCCACGCCACAGGCCTGCACGCACTTGTAGCACAGCACGCACTTGCTGTAGTCGCGCACGTACAGGTCGTTGTCGAGCTTGGGGTCCTGAGCCAGCGTCCGCACACTGCCCCGTGGGCCGTGGCGCGCGGG
>JBEIVF010000306.1:0-1776 GCA_040374005.1 Gemmatimonadaceae bacterium
CGGGCGTTGGTGGCCATGGTCATTGAACCGTTTGCCACGTGGCAGGCGGACGAGCGGCTGCCGGCGCTCTCGCAGGGCCGGGGCTTTGGGCGCTTTGGACGGGGCGGCACGTGGCACAGGGCCATGCGCTTCGAGCACGGCGCGTCGGACACGGCGCTGGGCCACGCGAGCCTGTTCTCCGGGCAGGTGCCGGGGGTTTTGGGGGTAGACCGCAACGAGCCGGGCCGACACGCGGCGGGCGAGCCAGCCGCGCCGCCCTCCCCGCGCCTTGCAGCGGTGGTGCCGCCACACCTTCACGAAACCCAGCAGGCACAGCGTCCCGATGATGATTCCACCCATGTCGTCTTCTCTCCGTGTGTGGGGAGCCACCATGGCGCCACGGAAGAGAAGATGCGGAGGGCATGTAAAGCGAACGCGTGGATGTGTGTGAAGAAGTGTGAAGGTGCCGGCGCTCACCGTTTGCACACGGGCCCGGGAGTACCTGAGCGCGCGCCGTCGACACGCACGGGAGTAACCTCCGGAGTACGGTGGGGCACCGCGCCGGGAAGCTTCGCTCGGTGTGTGGAACTGGGGACCCTCGCCACAACTGCCGGGAACGGTGACCGGATGCACCCCTGACCGATCCCCTCGATTTGCATGAGCAGTGCTGATCGAAGCCGGATCCGGAGCGAATACCTGGAGCAACGCGCCGGTTGAGGGGAGACGCAGCGACATGGTCGGAGGCGCCCATGGGAAAGAACGTGGTCGACCTCGAGGCGGTGCGAAGGTTCGTGGATGCTGCAACGGGAGAGGACATCCATGCCGCGCGGGTCTTGTCGTTGGCGAGTTCCGTGCAGGGTGTACTTCACGCGGCCGCGCTGGGAGTGACGACCATCGGCAAGGCGCTCGCGCAGGCGAGGGGCATCCTGCCGCGTTCCGGGGTGAAGCAAGTCGATCGACTGCTCTCGAACACCAGGCTGAACCCGTGGCAGTTGATGGCGAAGTGGGTGCCGTACGTCGTCGGTGAGCGTGCCGAAATCGTGGTGGCACTGGACTGGACGGACTTCGACGACGATGACCAGACCACCATCTGCATCAACCTGCTGACGAACCACGGGCGAGCCACGCCGCTGGTGTGGCACACGGTGACGAAGAGCGGACTGAAGGGCAACCGGACCGAGGCGGAGGACCTGGTGCTGGAGCGGTTGCGGGAGGTGCTGCCCCAGCACGTCACCAAGGTGACTGTCCTCGCCGACCGTGGCTTCGGGGATGTCGCCCTGTACCGGCTGCTGGCGAACTGGAACTGGGACTTCGTCATCCGCTTTCGCGGCGTCATCCGGGTATGCGCCGAGGACGGCGAGGAACGGAAGGCGGAAGACTGGCTGCAAGCGCAAGGCCGGGCGCGAGCGCTGCGGAACGCACGGGTCACCGGCGAAAAGTACCTGCTGCCGACGGTGGTGACGGTGAAGCAGAAGGGAATGAAGGACGCGTGGTTCCTCGCTTCGTCGATGGGAGAAGCCTCGGCCACCGACATCATCAAGCTCTATGGGCGCCGATTCACCATAGAGGAAGCCTTCCGGGACCAGAAGGATTGGCGCCTGGGCATGGGTCTGGTGCACGTGCGAATCGGCGACTGCGACCGCCGCGACCGAATGCTGCTCGTCAGCGCAATGGCCGTGGTGCTGCTGACAATCCTGGGGGCGGCCTCGGAAGCCACTGGCCTCGACCGCGACCTCAGGGTCAACACGGTGAAGTACCGGACCCACTCGCTCTTCAATCAGGGCACGTACTACCACG
>JBEIVF010000188.1:0-4025 GCA_040374005.1 Gemmatimonadaceae bacterium
ACTGCTCGCCGACGAGACGTACTACTGGACCTGGTCGCGCGAGCTCGCCGCCGGATACTTCGATCACCCGCCGGTCATCGCGTGGTGCATCGCCGCCGGCACCGCACTCCTCGGCGACACCACGCTCGGTGTGCGCCTCGTGCCCATCCTGCTCGGCACCGTCACCGGCGCGGCCCTCACCAGCGCCGCGCAAAAGATGGCCGGCGACACAGCCGCTCTCCTCGCCGCGCTGCTCATCACGCTCATCCCGCTCGCCAGCGCCGGCTACATCCTCGCCACGCCCGACGCACCACTGCTCGCCGGCATCGCCGTCACCTGGTGGGCCATCGTCCACGCGCTCGATTCCCAGAAGCCCACCACATACTGGCTCATCGCCGGCGTCGCGATCGGCGTCGCGATGGCGTCCAAGTTCACCGGCGTGTTGATCCCGATCTCACTGGCGATCACCGTGGTGTTCATGCCCGCGCTGCGTCCACTGCTGCGCACCGGCGGTCCCTACCTAGCCGTCGGCACCGCCTCGCTCGTCATGGCGCCCGTGCTCTGGTGGAACGCGAACCACGACTGGGTCACCTTCCGCTTCCAACTCGAGCACGGACTCGGCACACCACCCGACGCGTCGCTCGGCGCCACGCTCGGCCGCGTTGGTGAACTCATCGGCGGACAACTCGGCCTCGCGGGCATCATCCTCGGCGTGCTCTTCGTCGCCGCGATCGTGCGCGCGCGACGCGCGGAGCACGGCACCACCCAACAGCTGCTCGCGCGCTCCGCGGCGCTGTGCTTGGCGTTCTTCGTGTACTCGGCCATGCGCAAACCCGTCGAGGCCAACTGGCCGGCCATCGCGTACCCGGCGCTGGTGCTGGTGCTCGCCAGCTTCGGCGCGCGAGGCTTCGCGCGGCGCGCGCTGCCACTCGGGCTCTCGCTCGCGGCGACGCTCACGCTGGTGGTGTACCTGTACGCCGCCGGCATCATCCCCGCCGCTGACGTGCGCGCCGGCCGCGATCCGTTCAACAAGGCGTTCGGCTGGGACGGCCTCGCGGCCGCGATGGATTCGGTGGCCAACGCAGCGGCCACGCAACAACTCCCAACGCTGCATTTAGTAGCAAACCGCTACCAAGATGCCGGCGAGATCGCGTTCCACGCCGCGGGGCAGCCGTTCGTCCCCGCCCTCAACGTTGCCTCGCGCCCCAATCACTTCGACTACTGGCCGGGGTTCGCCCAGCGCGCCGCACTCGGTGACGGGATGCTGATGGCGCTCGATACCTTGCCCCGCGCAAACGTGATCGTGGACTCGCTGCGCCCGCATTTCCAAAATGCTGAGGATCTCGGCGTCGTTCCGCTCACGCGCGGCGACCGCATCATCGGCTGGCGCCGCCTCTGGCGCTTCACCGACTGGCGCGGCAGCTGGCTGACGCGACAACTTGCACCCCTATGACGACGACTCCCCTGGCGTTCATCGCCGAGCAGTATCCGCGTTTTCGCGACGAGCTCTTCGAGTTCCTGCGCATTCCATCGGTCAGTGCCCGCCAGGAGCACGACGGCGACATGCGCCTCGCCGCTGATTGGTTCGCCACCAAAGTGCGCGCCGTCGGGCTCACTGCTGAGGTGATGGAGACGGGTGGCCATCCGGCCGTGGTCGCTGAGTGGCGCGGCGCACCGGCGGGCGCACCGACGGTGCTCATCTACGGGCACTACGATGTGCAGCCCGCCGAGCCGCTGGAGTTGTGGACGTCACCGCCGTTCGAGCCCACGGTGCGCGATGGCAAGATCTATGCGCGCGGCTCCGTGGACGACAAAGGCCAGTTGTACTTGCACGTGAAGGCGATCGAAGCGCATCTCGCCACGCGCGGCACATTGCCGGTCAATGTGGTGATCCTCGCCGAAGGCGAAGAAGAAGTCGGCTCGGAGCACTTGGCCACGTTCATCGAAACGCACAAGCAGCGCTTCGCGTGTGATTGCGTGGTGATCTCTGACTCGGCGATGTTCGCGCCGGGCATCCCGTCGTTGCTGAGTTCGCTGCGCGGCCTCGCGTATTTCCAGATCGATGTGCGTGGCCCCGCACAGGACTTGCACTCGGGCACGTATGGTGGCGCCGTGGTGAACCCCGCGATGGCACTCGCGCGCATGCTCTCCACGCTGCATCACGACGACGGCCGCGTGGCGATCCCCGGCTTCTACGATGCGGTCAAAGATTGGCCCGCCCCCGTGCGGGCGGGCTTCGCGCAGTTGCCGTTCGACGAAGCGGGCTTCACGGCCGCCGTCGGCGCGCCGAGCCTGAATGGTGAGCAGGGCTACTCCACGCTCGAGCGCACGTGGATCCGTCCGACGTGCGAAGTGAACGGCTTGCTCTCGGGCTACACGGGCGAGGGTGCGAAGACGGTGCTCCCGGCGGTGGCGATGGCGAAGGTGAGTTGTCGTTTGGTGCCCGACCAAAAGCCGCAGGACATCGAAACATTGATGGACGCGCACCTGCAGCGCGTGGCGCCTGCGGGTGTGATCGTGCAGGTCACGCATTTGCACGGCGGCATGCCGTGGCGCGGTGAGCTCAGCGGGCCGTTCGTCGCTGCTGCGCAGAAGGCATTGCACGCGACGTTCGGGCGCGAAGCGGTCATCACCGGCAACGGCGGCTCCATCCCGGTGGTCGGTGATTTCGAACGCATCTTGGGTGCACCCGTGTTGCTCATCGGCTTCGGCTTGCCGGGTGAGAATGCGCACGCGCCGGATGAGTGGATGGCCGAGGCCAATTACCGGCAGGGGATCGAAGCGATCGCCCGCTTATGGGACGAGTTCGCGCAGTGACCGACGACCGGCCGCGCATGTCCACGTCGATCAAGCGCCAGACGGCACAGATGGCGCGGATCGACGAGCCATTGCCCGATCGGCCGATGGACAAGGACGCGCCGCTGTTGACGCCGGCGGAAGAAGCGGCGTACATGGAAGCGTTGGCGTACCAGCAGAAGGTGGTGGAGGAGCGCTTCAAGGCACCGCCGCCGAAGGACTGGTCGCTCCCGCTGTGGGCACAAGCGATCTGCGTGGCGGTGTTGTTGGGCTTGTTGTTCTCGCCGCGGCCGTGGTGGGGCAACGCGCCGTCGCCCAAGGCGGTCGATGTGGCGCAGGGCACTCGCATGCAGGTGTGGCTGATGGCGCAGGAGTTGGAGCGCGCCCGCGCGGCCACGGGTGCGGCGCCGCGACCGCGCGTGACGGGGTCGTCGGGGCAGCGGCTCACGATCATCCTTGATGGCATCCCCCGTACGATTTCGGCCGGCGTGCCGGCCACGCGATAGATGGCGCCCAAGCGATCGTCGCGCGTGTTCGGCGCGGTGGTGGTGCTGTTGATCATCGCGATCATCGGCCGCGTGGGCTACGCCAAGTATCTCGAGCTTCAACAGGCGCGCGTGGCGCGTCCGGTGGTGGAGGACTTGTTGGCGATCCGCACGGCCGCGTTCCAGGTGGCCACCGTCAGTGGCTGGCCCGCCGACGCCGCGCTCGGCGTCGTACCGCCCGCGCTCGTGGATGCGCTCGATGGGCGCACGTTCCAGCGCGAGGGCGTGCAGTACGAGTGGGATCTCCTCCAAGTGGACTCGGCGGGGTCGCTCGTGCCGGTGCCGTTGATCAGTGCGCGCACGGACAATCCGATCGTGCTCGCCGCCATCCAGCACCGACTCCGCAACGAACCGCACTTCGTCACGGCGACGGGCGTGAGCGTGATCGTGTCCGGCACGACGGCGCTCATCGCCGCGGCCACGCCACCGCCGCCGCGCCGTCGGCGGTAACGGCGACGGCGCCTGGAAGGGCCCTTACAGCCCTTCCAACCACATGTCGTTGCTCAGCGTCCCCGCGATCCGCTTGATCAACCACTCCATACCGGCCTGCGGCGGCATCTGCTGCAAGCCGCGACGGAGCGTGTAGATGGCATCGAGCTGCTCGGGCTTGTAGAGCTTCTCTTCGCGGCGCGTGCCACTCGTCGCGATGTCGAACGCCGGGAAGATGCGCCGCTCGGCCAACCCACGGTCGAGCTTGATCTCGCA
>JBEIVF010000181.1:0-4239 GCA_040374005.1 Gemmatimonadaceae bacterium
CCACTGCTGGGCGGACCAGAAGTCTCCCCTGCGTAACTGTTCGGTGAAGACCGGCGCCGCTTGTAGGACACAGGCGGCGCCGGTTATTTTTTTGTGTTATGCCATTTGAGGACCTCCCCGAGCGCGTCGCCTCGATCCGCGAGCGGATCGCGGGGGCGGTGGCGCGTGGCGGACACGGGCAAGCGGTCACGCTGATCGCGGTCACCAAGACCCACCGCGCCGACGCACCGCGGGCGGCGTGGGACGCGGGCCTGCGCGATGTGGGCGAGAACAAAGTGCAAGAAGGGATGCGCAAACGGGCGGAGGTGGACGCGCCGCTGCGGTGGCATCTGATCGGGCACTTGCAGCGCAACAAGGTGAAGGGCTTGGCGCACTTCGATCTGCTGCACGCGTGCGACAGTGCACGGTTGGCCGATGCGGTGCACGAGTGGGCGGTGAGCGCGTCACGCGTGATGTCGGTGCTGATGCAGGTGAACGTGGTGGGGGAGGACACCAAGGGCGGGTTCTCGCTCGCGGAGGTGGAAGCAGAAGCCACCCGCTGGCGGTCGCTCGGTGGGTTGCACGTGGAGGGGGTGATGACGATGGCGCCGTTCGACACCACCGAGGAGGTGCTCCGGCAGTGCTTTCGTGGCGCGCGTGAGGCGCGGCGACTGTTGCAGGCGGCCGGGCATCCGGCCACCGAGTTGTCGATGGGGATGTCGCAGGACTACGAGGTCGCGGTCGAGGAAGGGGCCACGATGGTGCGCCTCGGCACGACCCTGTTCGGAGCGCGAGGCTGATGCAAGACGAAGCATTCCATCTGACACCGCTGGATGTGCGGCGGTACGACTTCGGGTCCGCGCTGCGCGGGTACGACAAAGTGCGCGTGGACCAGTTCCGCGATCAGGTCGCCGAAGAGCTGGAGCGTTTGTCGCGCCTCACGGCCGATCTCGAGGGCAAAGCGCGGAGCTTCCACGAGCAACTCCGCGCCTTCCGTGAGCGCGACAAAGCGCTGAACGAGGCCCTGGTGTCGGCGCAGCAGCTCCGCGGGGAGATCCGCGATCAAGCTGACCGCGAGGCGCAGCTGTTGGTGCGCGAGGCGCGCGCCGAGGGCGATCGGATCATCGACGACGCCCGCGCCGAAGTGCGCCGCATGCAGACCGAGGTCGATGCGCTCGACCGCATGAAGCGGTCGTACATGGCCCAGCTGCGCGCGCTGATGACGCGGCAGTTGATGGAGCTCGAGGCCGCCGAACAGACGATGCCCGACATGCCCGCGTTGGCGACGTCGATCGGCGCGCCGATGAACACGGTGGTGCCGCCCACGCCGCGGCCGTCGCTGCGTGCCGAGGTCGCGATGCTCGACGAAGACGCCCTCGACGACGCGCCGCCGGCCGCGCCGAGCTGGATCGATCAGTCGGTGGACGAGTGAAGGTATCGCGTTCGGGGCTCGTGTCGGCGCAACGTGCGGCGATCGACGCCGCGGCGTCGGCGGTGCGCGCGCGGTTCGCGAGCACCCCGGACGCGGCGATCATCCTCGGCACGGGGTTGGGCGGGTTGGCGTCGGAGATGCACGTGGCGGTCTCGATCCCGTACAGCGACATCCCCGGCTTTCCGCTGTCGACGGTGGATTCGCACGAAGGGCGCTTGCTGTGCGGCACCCTCGCGGGGCGCACGGTGATCGCGATGCAGGGCCGGTTCCATCGCTACGAGGGCTACTCGCTGGGCGAGGTCACGTTCCCGGTGCGCGTGCTCAAGGCGCTGGGGGCCCCGGTGCTGATCGTGTCGAACGCGTGTGGCGGGATGCATCCGCTGTGGGGGCTGGGCGAGGTGATGGTGATCGCCGATCACATCAACCTGCAGGGCGACAATCCGCTCATCGGCCCCAACGACGACGCGCTCGGGCCGCGCTTCCCGGATATGTCCGAGCCGTACGACGCCGCCTTGCGCGCGTCGGCGCGGGCGGTGGCGCTCCGCGCGGGCGTCACGCTGCGCGAGGGCGTGTACGTGTCGGTGACGGGGCCGTGCCTCGAGACGCGCGCGGAGTATCGCATGCTGCGCCTGATGGGCGCGGATGTGGTGGGGATGTCGACCGTCCCCGAGGTGATCGTGGCGCGCCACATGGGCATGCGCGTGCTGGGGTTGTCGCTGATCACCGACACGTGCCTGCCGGATGCGCTGGAGCCGGTGACGCTGGAGCAAGTCTTGGCCGTGGCCGCACGAGGCGAGCCGACGGTATCGCTGATCGTGCGTGGAGTCTTGGAGACGCTGGAATGAGTGCGACCGTGGCGCCGTACCCGTTGCTGCCGGCCGATGTGCCGGCGCGTGAGCTCGAAGAGTCGCTGCTCGCGCAGTGGGAGACGGAGCGTTTGTTCGAGGCGGCGCAGGCCGCGCGCGCGGGCGGCACGCCGTTCGTGTTCTTCGAGGGGCCGCCGACGGCCAATGGACGGCCCGGCATCCACCATGTGTTCGCGCGGACGGTCAAGGACCTGATCTGTCGGCATCGCGCCATGCGGGGGTACGATGTGCCGCGCAAGGCGGGCTGGGACACGCACGGGCTCCCCGTCGAGATCGAGGTCGAGAAGCAGCTCGGCATCAGCGGGAAGCAGGACATCGAGCGCATCGGCGTGGCCGAGTTCAATCGGTTGTGCCGCGAGTCGGTGTTCACGTACCGGGCCGAGTGGGAGAAGTTGTCGGCGCGCATGGCGTACTGGCTCGACTACGAGCGGCCGTATGTCACGTACTCCAACGAGTATGTGGAGTCGGTGTGGTGGGCGCTGAAGACGCTGCACGAGAAGTCGTACTTGTACCGCGGCCACAAGATCCTGCCGTACTGTGCGCGGTGCGGCACGGCGCTCTCGAGCCACGAGGTGGCGCAGGGCTACGAGGACGTGGACGATCCGTCGGTGTACGTGGCGCTCGACTTGGTGGACGGTCCACCGGGCGTGCGGCGTCGCATCCTGGTGTGGACGACCACGCCGTGGACGTTGGTGTCGAACACGGCCTTGGCGGTGCACCCGACGCTCGAATACGTGGAAGTGCGCAAGGTGGGTCGCAGCGAGTGGACGCTGTTGCTCGCCGCCTCGCGCTGTGCCGCGGTGCTCGGGGAAGGATGGACCGAGCGGTGGGAGATCGTCGAGCGCTTCACGGGCGCGCAGCTCGCGGGTCAGCGCTACACGCGGCCGTTGGATTGGGTGGAGTATCCGGCGCAGGGCGAGCGCGAGCTCATCGTCGCCGAGGACTTTGTGACGGCCGATGATGGTAGCGGCATCGTGCACTTGGCGCCGGCGTTCGGCGCCGATGACTACGCGGCGGGGCGGCGTCACGACTTGGCGTTCGTGCAGCCGGTGGATGGCCGTGGTCGTTTCCCCGATGACATGCCGCTCGTGGGCGGCCTGTTCGTGAAGGCGGCGGACCAGGCGATCATCGGCGAGCTGGAGCAGCGCGATCAGCTGTGGAAGGCGGTGACGTTCAATCACGCGTACCCGCATTGCTGGCGATGCCGCACACCGTTGCTGTACTACGCGCGCACCTCGTGGTTCGTGCGCACGACGGCGTTCAAGGATCGGATGCTGCAGCGCAACGGCGCGGTGGATTGGCATCCGCCCGAGATCGGCGCGGGGCGGTTCGGCGAGTGGCTGGTCAACAACGTGGACTGGGCCGTCTCGCGCGATCGCTTCTGGGGCACGCCGCTACCGGTGTGGGTCAACGATACCGACCCCGACGAGATCGAGGTGCTGGGCTCGTACGCGGAGCTGGCCGCCAAGGCCGGCGTGACGCTGGGCGCGGACTTCGATCCGCACAAGCCGTTCGTGGACGCGTACACGTGGCCGGCGCCGTCGGGCACGGGGACGATGCGCCGCGTGACGGAGGTCATCGACACGTGGTTCGACTCGGGCTCGATGCCGTTCGCGCAGTGGCACTACCCGTTCGAGAACACGGAGGTGGTGGCGCGGCAGTACCCGGGCGACTACATCGCCGAAGGGGTGGATCAGACGCGCGGGTGGTTCTACTCGCTCCTGGCGATCGCCACGGGGCTCGGCGATGCGTTGCCGAACAACGGCGATGATCAAGCCGCGCCGTACCGTGCGGTGATCGTGAATGACTTGGTGCGCGACGTCCACGGCCAGAAGATGTCGAAGACCCGCGGCAACGCGGTGGATCCGTGGGCGGTGATGGAGCGCCACGGCGCTGACGCGGTGCGGTTGTTCCTCGTGTCGTCGAGTCAGGTGCACTTGCCGCGCAACTTCGACGAGCAAG
>JBEIVF010000170.1:0-4432 GCA_040374005.1 Gemmatimonadaceae bacterium
CGGTCGCCGCTCGGGGTAGAACAACGCGAACCGCGGATCAGCCGCCACTTGCAGTGCGTCGGCCTCGACCTGCGAGAAGTCCGGCCGCACCGCGCCGTTGAGCACGAAGTTGCTGCCCAGCCCGAGCCGCACGTTGCCGCCGACCCGCGGGGTGTTCTCATAGCGCCACGCGCCAGGCGCGCCAGGCGCGCCGTTGATGCTGCTGGTGAGTTCGGGGTTCAGCTGCACATCGAACCCTTGTTGCAGGTCGCGGAGTCCCACCAACCGACCGGCCTGCGCGATGAACGATGCGGCCCCTTGCCGGGCCGGCGTCCACGTTTGCTGGTAGCCGCTGTGCTGCACGTGCCGGATCACCTGGAAGCCCCAGTCGTGCGGGCTGCCGCCAGGGAATCGCAGACTCTGGAAGGGGATCTGCATCTCGATAACGTAGCCGCCCTCCACCAACATCCCGCGCGACTCCCATTGGAAGTCGGGCGTGAGATCGTTCTGTCCGGGGGCCACATTGGAGCCCGGAATGAATCCGCCGCCTTCGGCCTTGGTCCCGTCGGCTTGGATGCCGAGCGCATTGGCGATGATCACGAAGGCGCGGCGCTTCTCGTCGAACGTGTCGAGGTGGATCTCGATGTGGTCGTCCTCGCTCACGCGGTCCCGATCGGCCAACGTGGTGCGGACGGGCCCGTGCGTCTCGAACGCGCGCACGCCGATGTGCAGCGCGGTCCGCGAGTACCACACGAGGACCTCCGTGGAGTCCTGGGCCGGGCGCCCATCCGCTGGGCGATACTGGGAGAACCCTGTCAGCCGAGCCGCCGTGGCCCAGACCGGCTCGTCGAGCCGTCCGTCCACGGTGATGGTCGCATCCACCGGAGCGCCCATGGCCACGCTGGTGGCGCCGTTCAAGGCATGGTAGACTGCACCAGAGTCGGCGCGAGGGGCCGCCGCGGCTTGGAACGTATAGAGAACAGCCGACAATAAGAGCATAGCCCAGAAAGTTAACCCGTCTCGAGGGTCTCACGTGCGTCTCGATATTGCCGCCGGTCTCGTCGGATTACTCGTCGCTGCGGCGGCGCTGCCCCCCACGCCCGTTGCGGCGCAGGCGGGAGTCCCCGCCGTCACAGCGGCCGACACCATCTACGAGGTGCGGCTCCGCGACGGATCCGTGCTCTTTGGGCGCATCGTCGAGTCGAGCGAGGCCCGCATCGTGCTCCTCACCGCTGCGGGCCTGCGCCTTGAGCTCTCACGGGCCCAGATCGAGTCTCAGCGCATCACCAGCGGGGTCGAGCGCAACGGCCAGTACTGGATCGAGGATCCCAACAAGACGCGGCAGTTCTTCACGTCCACCGCCCGTCCGCTCGACCGTGGTGAGGGGTACGTCTCGAGCTTCATGCTCTTCCTCCCGTTCGTGGCCTACGGCGTGACCGATCGGCTCACCATCGCGGGCGGCACACCGCTCCTCGGCGAGGTGATCGGGCAGGTGTGGTATGTCGCGCCCAAGTACACGGTGTTCCAGCAGCCCAGCGCGAGCTTCGCCGTGGGCGGCCTCGGCTTCATCAATGCGGCCGACTCGGATGAGGGATCGGTGGGCATCGTGTACGGCGCCGGGACGTGGGGCAGCACGGATCAGGCCATCACCGCCGGAGCGGGGTGGGGCTATGCGACGGCCGCGGGGAATAGTTCGGGACTGTCGAGCGACCCCGTGTTCATGCTCGGCGGCGAGACGCGCGTGAGTCGCCGCGTGAAGCTCCTCACCGAGAACTGGCTCTACTTCGGCGGCGATGGCTCGGGGGGCATCTTCACCGGCGGCGTGCGCTTCATCGGTGATCGGCTCTCTGCTGATCTCGGGATCGGCGGCGTCGCGGGCTCAGGGACCGGCGACGGGTTCTGCTGTTTCCCCCTTGTCAACTTCGTGTACAACTTCGGGGCTCGGCGCTAACGCGCGTTCGTGGGACGGCGGAGCACGGAGACCTCGGTCGGCGTCAGATGCCGCCACTCACCTTTTTCGAGAGTGCCGAGGGCGAGAGACCCGATGGCCACCCGCACCAACCGAAGCACCTCAATGCCCTCGGTGGCGAGCAAGCGGCGGATCTGACGGTGCTTGCCTTCGTCGAGCACGACCTCGAGCCACGCGCTACTGCGCGAGCCCATGCGGAGGAGCGCGACGCGCCGCGCCGTGAGCCGCTCACCGGTCTCACGCTCGATCACCTCGCCGCTGAGGCGGGCCACGAGCGCGTCGTCGGGCTGGGCGCGGACCTGCACGTGGTAGGTCTTGTCGACGTGTGACGCCGGATCCGTCAGCCGCGCACCCCACTGGGTGTCGTTGGTCAGCAGGAGGAGCCCTTCACTCGCTTTATCGAGTCGTCCCACGGGACTCACGAAGGGCAGGGCCGCATCGGCGAGGCAATCGTAGACCGTGGCGCGTTGCGCCGGGTCGGTGCGCGTGGTGACGAGCCCGCGGGGCTTGTTCAGCGCGAGGTACACCGGGGCCACCTTCCCGACGGGCGTGTCGTCGATGAGGATCGTGGCCGATTCGGGGTGCAGTCGGTGGCTGGGATCGCGGATCACGCGGCCGTCCACGCGCACGCGCCCCGCGGCCACCAGTCGCTCGCCTTCGGCGCGCGAGCAGATGCCCAGTTTGGAGAGGGCGCGAGGGAGCGAGACGGTGGGGAGGGGCGGCACGCGAGTGGGAGCGGGGTGAGGTGGAGTCTACTGTATTCGATGACCGACCAGCCCACCGAACCCGTCCCGGCAGCGCCCCACCGCCGTCTGCCGTCGTGGGTCAATCTTCCCAATGTGTGGTGCTGGGACTCTCAGTGGACCGTGGTCCGGCCGCTGTCGCTGCGGCCCGCGATCAAGCGCGCCCTCAGCGCTCCCGCTGGGCCGTGAAGGCCAGTTCGATCGTGGCGGCGATGCGCGTGAGCCGCGCTTGTTCGGTGCGCGCCTCTTCGATCCACTGGATGTACTCGCGGCGATGACTGGGCGCGAGCTCGGTAAAGGCCGCGCGGGCCGCCGGGTCCGCCGCGAAGGCCTTCTTGAGGGCGTGGGGCAGGGCCACGGACTTGGGCGCGGCCGGGGGCTTGGAGCGGGATTTCATCTTGGTAAGCTAGCGCCCCCCCGAACCCCCCGGTACACTTCGCCGCCATGACGCCCCCCAGCCCCGACACGCAGGCCCAGACCGCACGCCGCGTGATCGTCGCGTCGTCGCTGGGGACCATCTTCGAGTGGTACGACTTCTACCTGTACGGCTCGCTGGCGGCGGTGATCAGCCGGCAGTTCTTCTCCGGGGTCAACCCGACGGCGGGGTTCATCTTCGCGCTGTTGGCCTTTGCCGCCGGCTTCGCGGTGCGGCCCTTCGGCGCACTGGTGTTCGGCCGTCTGGGCGACCTCGTGGGCCGCAAGCACACCTTCCTCGTCACCATCGTGTTGATGGGGTGCTCGACGTTCGTGGTGGGCATCCTGCCGTCGTACGCGACCATCGGGATCGCGGCCCCCATCACGCTGGTGATCCTGCGCCTGCTCCAAGGCCTGGCCCTCGGCGGTGAGTACGGGGGCGCGGCGACGTATGTGGCCGAGCATGCGCCAGCGGGGAAGCGTGGCGCGTACACCTCGTGGATCCAGACGACGGCGACGCTCGGATTGTTCTTGTCGCTGGTGGTGATCCTCTCGTGCCGCGTGCTGCTCGGCAACGAGGCGTTCGAGGCGTGGGGCTGGCGCATCCCGTTCTTGTTGTCGCTCGGGTTGCTCGGCATCTCGGTGTGGATCCGTTTGAAGCTCGACGAATCGCCGGTGTTCAAGGCGATGAAGGCGCAGGGCACGCGGTCGAAGGCGCCGCTGCGCGAGTCGTTCGCGCAGTGGGGTAACCTCAAGCTCGTGTTGCTGGCGCTGTTCGGTCTCGCGGCGGGGCAGGCCGTGGTGTGGTACACGGGGCAGTTCTACGCGCTGTTCTTCTTGACGCAGATCCTCAAGGTGGATGCGCAGACGGCGAACATCCTCGTGGCGGTGGCGCTGCTCTTGGGGACACCGTTCTTCGTGGTCGTCGGTGTGCTCTCGGACCGGGTGGGCCGGAAGCCGCTCATCATGCTCGGCTGCGCGCTCGCGGTGTTCACGTACTTCCCGCTGTTCCGTGCCCTGACGCACTACGCTAATCCCGCGTTGGCCGCCGCGCAGGAGCGCTCGCCGGTGGTGGTGCTGGCCGATCCCGCCGACTGTTCGGTGCAGTTCAATCCGGTGGGCACGAGCAAGTTCACGTCGAGCTGTGATGTGGCGAAGGCCGCGTTGGTCGCGCGCGGTGTGCCGTATCGCAATGCGGACGCGCCGGCGGGGAGTGTGGCGAGCATCCGGGTGGGTGACACCGCGATCCCATCGTTCGATGCGAGTGGCGCGGACGTGGCCGACCGTCGATCCATCTTCGATACCGCACTGCGCGTGGCGCTCGACG
>JBEIVF010000225.1:0-3027 GCA_040374005.1 Gemmatimonadaceae bacterium
CCGCGATGGCAAGCGCCTCGTGTTCACCGAGCAGACCCAGCGCGCCGACAAGAAGGAGTGGGACGAGCGCGTGAAGCGACGCGACGACGGCTACTACGCCGAGCAGAAGCTCACGTACACCCACATCTGGTTGTACGATCTTGAGGCCAAGAAGAAGACGGCGATCACGTCCGGCACGACCGACAACACGGGCCCCGCGATCTCGCCAGACAATCGCTGGATCGCATTCAGCTCCAATCGCTCGGGCACGACGCCGCGCGATGCCAATTGGTCCAACAACAGCGACTTGTTCGTGGTCAGCGCCGCGGGCGGTGAGCCGCGCCGTCTCACGACCAATCCCGGCCCCGACAACGGTCCGCAGTTCTCGCCCGACGGCCAGTGGATCGCGTACTCGTCGAGCGATCACATCAACAGCTCGGCCGATCAGTCCGACGTGAAGGTCATCAGTGTGAACGGCGGGGAGCCCCGCAATCTCACGGCGGGACTCGACTACTCGGTCGGCAACATCATGTGGTCGCCGGATGGTCGCCATCTGTACTTTTCCGCAGAAGAAGGGCTCACGACCAAGCTCTACAAGGTCGCCGTCGCCGGCGGTGCGCCCCAAGCGATCTCCTTCGGCAGCGATTTCGTGTTCAGTGATGTGTCGTGGACGGCGGACGGCGCCACGTGGCTCGTCACCGGTGGCTCACTCAGTCAAGCCGGCATCGTGTATCGCACCGGGGCCGATGGTGCGCAGCCGACGCCGCTCTTCACCGAGCATGTGTCGCTCGCCGAGTTCCGCTTGGCACGGGCCGAGACCATCACGTGGAAGGGCGCGGACAACTGGGACATCGAAGGCGTCATCACCTATCCGCATGGCTATCAGGCGGGGCAGAAGTACCCGATGATCCTGCAGGTGCATGGCGGTCCCCACGGCCGCTATGCCGCCACGTTCAATCAGGGCGCGCAGATATGGGCCTCGCGCGGCTACGTGGTGCTGCAGGGCAACCCGCGTGGTAGCTCGGGGCGCACCTTCGCGTTCAGCAACGCCAACAAGAACGACTGGGGCGGGAAGGACTACGTGGACCTCATGCGCGGCGTGGACCACGTGGTCGCGCGAGGCATCGCCGATCCCGACAAGATGGCCATCATGGGCGGCTCGTATGGCGGCTTCATGACGTTCTGGGCCATCACGCAGACGCCGCGCTTCAAGGCGGCCATTGGCCACGCGGGCATCTCGGACTGGTACTCGTTCTTCGGGCAGACCGACATCCCACAGTTGCTCGAGTTCGGCTTCGGTGGCCTCCCGAATCTCTCCAAGGCGACGTACGAGAAGTGGTCGCCCGTGGAGTACGCCACCAAGGTCACCACGCCGCTGCTGATCACGCACGGTGAGCAGGATCTGCGCGTGCCGATCCCGCAGGCCGACCAGTACTACCGCGTGCTCAAGAAGCTCGGCAAGCCGGTGGAGTTCCTGCGCTATCCGCGCGAAGGCCACGGCATCACGGAGCCGCTGCACCGCATCCATCTCGATCGCCAACAAGAGCAGTGGTTCGCCACGCACGTGCTCGGCAAGAACCCGGCGGTGATCAGCCAGTAGCGATGGGGGGCCGCGCGGGCGGCTCGTCCTGATTCCGCATGAAGTCCGCGAGCTGCCGCAACTTGCCGCGCAGCAGCTCACGGAGCGGGTCGGGCATCGGATGTTCGCCGAGGGCCGACTCCATGCACCACAACCACTCGTCGCGCTCCCGCGCGCCGATGGTGAACGGCATGTGGCGCATGCGGAGCCGCGGGTGGCCGTACTTCTCCTCGTACAAGGGCGGCCCACCGAGCCACCCCGTGAGATACTGATACAACTTCTCGCGCGAGACCTTCAAGCTGTGCGCATGTAAAGCCCGCACGTGCACCGCCTCGGGGGCCGTGTCCCTGAGATCATAGAAACGGTCCACGAGACGACGCACTCCGTCGGCGCCGCCGACCTGTTCGAACGGCGAGATCTGCGGCGCCAACGGATCGCTCAACGCCTAGTACCGGTAGTGATCCGGCTTGTACGGGCCGTCCACCGACACGCCGATGTATGCGGCCTGCTTCGACGTCAACTTGGTGAGCTTCACGCCCAACTTGTCGAGGTGCAAGCGTGCCACCTTCTCGTCCAAGTGCTTGGGCAGCACGTACACCTTCTTCTCGTACTTGCTGTTGTTCATGTGCAATTCCATCTGCGCCATCACCTGGTTGGTGAACGACGCCGACATCACGAACGACGGGTGGCCCGTGGCGCAGCCCAAGTTGAGCAAGCGGCCTTCGGCGAGGATCAGCACCGAGTGTCCGTCCGGGAACACCCACTCATCGAACTGCGGCTTGATGTTGATGCGCTCGATGCCCTTATAGTTCTTGAGACCGGCCATGTCGATCTCGTTGTCGAAGTGGCCGATGTTGCCGACGATCGCCTTGTCCTTCATCATCGCCATGTGCTCCACCGAGATGATGTCGGCGTTGCCCGTCGCGGTGATGAAGATGTCGGCGGTGCGGATGACCTCGTCGAGCGTCGTGACCTGGAAGCCTTCCATGGCCGCCTGCAACGCGCAGATGGGGTCGATCTCGGTGATCACGACGCGCGCACCCTGCGCCCGCAGCGACTGCGCCGAACCCTTGCCCACGTCGCCGTAGCCGAGCACGACGGCGACCTTGCCGGCGAGCATCACGTCCGACGCGCGGAGGATGCCGTCGGTCAGCGAGTGACGGCAGCCGTACAGGTTGTCGAACTTCGACTTGGTCACGGCGTAGTTCACGTTGATCGCCGGGAACAGCAGCGTGCCGGCCTGCATCATCTCGTACAACCGGTGCACGCCCGTGGTCGTCTCTTCCGAAACGCCGCGGATCGCCTTACCGACATTCGTCCAGCGCTGCGGATCCTGCGTGAGCGTGGTGCGGAGCAACTCGAGGATCACGCCCCACTCTTCCGGCTCATTGGCCGCGTCGAACGCTGGCACCTTGCCCGCCTTCTCGTACTCGGTGCCCTTGTGCACCAGCATGGTCGCGTCGCCGCCG
>JBEIVF010000228.1:0-3018 GCA_040374005.1 Gemmatimonadaceae bacterium
GCATCAGGCCCGTCGCTACCAACTCGCGCTGCGCCGCATTCCACAGCGGCTCGTGCGTCCGCGCCTCCTCCAACTCGGCCAACGAGTACAACACCTCGCGCTCGTCGTCCACGTGCTTGAGCATCGTGCGATGCACCCAGTCGGGCAATGCTTTCAGCGAGCCGAACTTCTGGTTCCACAAGCAGAAGTTGAGCGACAGCTCACGCCACACCACCAGCTCGTTGTCGAAGCTTTCGCTACCGCCCGCCTGCTTCACCGCGCGCAGCACCTCGGCGGCACTGATCTGCCCGAAGTGCAGATACGGCGACAGTCGCGACGAGCCATCCGGATCGCCCGGCTCCCCGCGACGCTCGGCGTACCCATCGAGCGTGTTGTTGACGAACCAGTCGAGTCGTGCGCGGGCAGCCGTGTAGCCGCTAGCCATCACCGTGGGCGCGACGGGCCCCACCGTGTGATCGATCTCGCAGGCGGCGACTTCGGTCGCGATGTCACACTTGGCCAGATAGAGCCACTCTACGCCGAGCGAATCGAGCAACTTCTTCGGCAGCTTCAGCCGCGCCGCACGATCTTCCACCGGCTCGAGCATCGTGTCGAGCACCTTGTACAACTTGGGCCGGATCGTGCGCGCCGCGTACTCTTCCTTTGTGAACAAACCGCTGGGGACGATGGCGTGACTCTCCACCGCTTCCACGCGACACGACACGCGCGCCGCGAACCGCAGCGAGCGCTCGTCAATGCCTGCCGTCGGAAAGCGATCGGTGATCACCAACGCCGCCCGCGCCGCGAGCCGATCTACCACGCGACGATCATCGTCCCGCCGACGCCGCAACGCAAAGCGATACGTGAAGCCCAACGCAGAAGCCCGCGACGCCAACTCCCGCGCGTTCTGCAGGATGAACGTGTGAAAGCGATCGCTGGCGTGCTCGTACGTGGGATCGAGCCCCTGGTGGATCAGCAGCGGCTTGTTCAGCCGGTCGGCCTCGCGCACCGCGTGCCGGAGCGCCCAGTTGTCCTCGAACCGATGCGTGCTCTGCATCCAGTACAGCACGAAGTCACCCTCGGGCTGCCGCCGCACCTCGTTCAGGGGCGTGATCCGATTGGCGAGCTGGTCGCGAACGTAGTCCGAGTCGAGAGCGTGCATTTGAGCCGAACGAGGGGTGGGTAGGGGCGGTTCCTCCCCGCTCCGGAACCTGGCGCCCCGGAGCGGGTAACTCTAAGCAGGACAGCACGATGGACCCTCATCAGCTTGACACTGGCCTGCCGGTTGCTAACTTTTAAGAGTCCGGGCGGCCCCCAGTATCGGGGCCGTTGTCGCAAGGCAGCGCCCACACGGCGATTGCCCCCGGGATCGGGGCTGTAGCTCAGCTGGGAGAGCGCTGCATTCGCATTGCAGAGGTCAGGGGTTCGAGCCCCCTCAGCTCCATATAGCAGGACGACAATCTATTTGCCCACCACCGTGCGGTAGGACGGAGAGTTCCAATGTCGGTGTGTGTGGCACAAGTGGCCCGAGCGCTGCTGCGATCATTCGCAGTGGCGCTTTTCGCTGGGCTCAGTGGCCGCTGAGGACGCGCTTCAGGTCGTCGCGTAGCGCATCGAAGGACGACGAGATCCACACGATGGACTCGTCCTCGGCGCGGTCCACATAGCCCTCCACCGCTGCATTCCCCAAGTGCCCGAGAAAGCGCATGATCGGCGAGTCTTGCACCGGCACCAGCATTTTGCGGGCCAGGATATTCTGTGGACCCGCCGGCTTGGACACCGCGATCACGCTCACCGTCGACCCACCCAGGATGAACGGACGGCGCAGGGGCGACCGGAGCATTGACTCGGCCAGCGGTGGGAGCCGCCAATCGGGCTCCTGGGTGAAGCGCATCAGCCACCCGCGGCGCCCCGGCTCGCGCACGGTGATGAAGTCGCCGCGCAGCTGCTCGAAGCCCAGTCGGAAGATGGAGAGCCGGGTCGAGAACTCCATCTCCATCGTGACCGTGTCGGGCTGGAGCTCCTCGCCGCCTTCGAGCGGCAGGACGAGGCCGTTCCGCGAGCGGAACGCGACCGTCAGCGTGTCGTACCGGAGCGTGAAGTCAAACCACGTGCGCCCGCCGCGATGCCACCGGAGATGCATGCGCACGGGCGAGATGTAGTCCTTGAGCCACTTCCCGAACGCGGGGTAGCTCCGGGAGGCGCGCGCGGTGTTCAGCACCACGGTGTGCCGTTGCCGCCATGCGCCCGAGGCGTCCTGCTCGCTGCGGATCGCGACGAGCGTGAACAAGCGTCCCCACTCGCGACGGCTATTCACGAAGGCGTTGCGGACCTCGGCGCGCATGGCGGCGGTGTCGGCGCGTTCGCCGGCGGCGATCCAGGCCACCGGGATACCGGCCACGGCAGTGGGCGTGGCGCCCCCGATGCCGAAGTCCACGTCGGCCTTCCACTCGAAGGCATTGCCGCCGAGGCTCCGGAGATGGAGGTGGTGGAGACCCTCGCCGGGGCGCGAGGGCGGGGTGAGGTTGCGGCCGGCGCGGAACACCATCTTCCCGTTCTCGTTCGCCCCCCGCCAGCCGATGGCGCGGGTGGACGGATCGGGCGACCACAGCCAGGCGGTGGTGTCGGCGAACAGGCGTGAGGGCGACAGCGCCCCGCGCGCGATGTGTTGTCGCGCGACACGGGCCTTCGGGTCCCGCTCGATGGTGATGAAGCGGTTGGACACCCCACCCAGGACGCCGTCGGCCGTGGCGGCGGCGGTCTGCACGTCCGTCCCAAGCGCTGGCGCAACGGCGCGGCACCCGCCGAGCGCGAGCGCGGCCGCGGCAAGGATCCAGACACGGCGGGTGGGGATCACGGAGCGGGGTTGTTCGCGGATGTCAGGTGGGATAAATTGGAAATCTAGCCTGTATATCGGCTGGTACTGCCCCTTGGTGTAACTGGCAACACGTCTGACTCTGGATCAGAAGAGTCCTGGTTCGATCCCAGGAGGGGCAATTCGAGTCGCCTAACGGCGACTCGAACTATTTGTGGGATCGC
>JBEIVF010000047.1:0-10861 GCA_040374005.1 Gemmatimonadaceae bacterium
CACGAAGGGCGCGTGGTCGAGGACGAACCCACCGTCCACGTCCTCACGCGCCCTTCACATGCGATCACACAGGCGCTGGCCGACGCGCAACGCCGTTCGACCTTCTAGTGTGCCGCGGCGGCGTCGTCGCGGAGCGTGTCGAGATGCATCAGCTTCTTGACCAGCGGCGAGATCACGAGCACGAGGAGACCCACGCCCACGGCGATGTAGCCGATCTGCTGGTACACATCGAGCACCACTTGCGCGTTGGCGCCTTCGCCGGACGCGCGCTCCGAGCCCGTGGCGGCCGCGATGAGCCCCGCCACGAAGTTGCCCGTGGCCGACGCGAAGAACCACGTGCCCATGATCAGCGACGCCATGTGCGCGGGTGCCAAGCGGTTCATCGCCGACAAGCCCACCGGCGACAAGCAGAGTTCGCCCGTGGTGTGCAGGAGATAGATCAAGAAGATGAACAACACCGGCGTGGGGCCACCCGCGTTGGTCGCGGCGCCGAGCACGAGCACCAGGAACCCAAGGCCCAATTGGACCAACCCCAACCCGAACTTGGCCGGGGCCGACGGCTCCATGCCCTTGCGGCCAAGGAACGTCCACAGGGCCGCGAACACCGGCGCGAGCAAGACGATGTAGGCGGCGTTGATCGACTGGAACACCGACGCCGGCACGCCCGCACGATCGACGAAGCGATCGGTGTACAAGTTGAGCGACGACCCGGCCTGCTCGAACAGCGCCCAGAAGAGCACCGAGCCGATGATCAAGAACATCGCGGCGAAGATCCGATCGCGATCATGCGGCGCCAGCTTCACGACCGCCGTGAACAGCACATAGAGGACGAGCGCCGCCCCAGCGATGCCCAAGAAGCCTCCGACGATCTGCTGGTTCTGCACCATCCACCAGCACGCCCCCACGGCCGCGAGGCCGACGAGGTACAGCAACCACTCGAGCTTGATGCCGACCACTGGCGCCGCGAGCGCGGCCGCATCGGGCGCTTCCCCGCGGCCCAGCAGCAACGGCTTGCCGAGCATGAAGACGATCAAGCCCAGTAACATGCCCACACCCGCCGCGCCGAAGCCGTACGACCAGCCGTAGGTCTCGCCGAGCCATCCGCACAGCAGCGCACCCAAGAACGCGCCGAGGTTGATGCCCATGTAGAAGATCGTGTAGGCACCATCGCGCCGCACATCGGTCCGTGGATACAACTGGCCCACGATCACCGAGATGTTCGCCTTCAAGAAACCCGAGCCGACGATGATGAACGCGAGCGCGAGCCAGAAGATGCTGAGTGCCGCGGGGTCTTGTCCACCGGCGCCTTCGACTCCCATCAGGAAGTGGCCGAACGTCAGCAGCACCGCCCCGTAGAGCACCGCTTTGCGTTGCCCTAAGTATTTGTCCGCGAGGTACCCACCGAGCACCGGCGTGATGTACACGAGCGCCGTGTAGGCGCCGTAGATCACGCCCGACTGTTCGTCGGAGAACAGCCAGTGCTTGGTGAGGTAGAAGATGAGGAGCGCGCGCATCCCGTAGTACGAGAAGCGCTCCCACATCTCGGCAAAGAAGAGGACGAACAGTCCCTTCGGATGCCCCAGGAAGGTGCCCGCGGCGTCGCCGCTCTGTGCATAGGAGATTGACATGCAGGGAAACGTAAAGGTGGTCCCGCGGTTGCCAAGCGCGGGGTGATGGACTGCGACTACTCGCGCCCCATCCGTCGCTTCAACTCGGCGAGCCGCGACTCGGCATCCTGCTCCGCAGCGCTGCGGCGGGCCGCCCGGCCCAGCGCGTCGAGTGCACTACGCAACGGGGCGTCGTCGGGTAATCCCAACTCCGCATCCGTTGGTCCACGCGGCGGCGGCGTGTCGCCGATGCCCAATGCCGCGCCCTTCAGGTGTGCGGTCATCGCTGCCAGCTCACGCTCCGTGAGGGCAAGCTCCTCCGCCTGTGCCGCCAGCTTACGCTCGAGCACCGCCACGCGTTCAGCATGTTGCGTCAGGAACGGTTCGGCGATGCGGACCGTCTCGGCATCGTTGATCCCGGCCGCGAGGTCGCGGCGGCGGGTGACGGTGGCGAGGTCGGCCTGCTCCTTCGCGAGCCGCGCGCGTGTGGTGGCCACACCGGCACGGAGGTCCTCGACGCCCATCTTCATTTGCACGAGCGCGGCCTTCTGGGCCCGCAGTACCGCACGATCCATGATCCGGTAGGTAAGCGATGAAGCGGTCTGCGTCGCCGCGCCGACCTCACCATGCCACATTGCGGGCGGGGCCGCGAACGCGCAAGAGCCGTTCACTGGCGGCGGCCCGCCCCGAGTCACAAGTTTCGCCGCGATGCCCGTGCGTGTGTTGCATCTCGACTCCGGCCGCGAGTGGCGCGGTGGCCAGCGACAGCTCCTGTTGTTGGCCGACGGACAGCGCGCCGCCGGGCTCGAGCCGTTGGTCGCGGCACCGCCGCAAGCGGCCCTCGTCACGCATTGCCGCAGTCGCGGTGTCGCGGTGGCGGCGATCCCCATGCGCAGCCGACTCGATCTGTTCGCCGTGCGCCGCATCAGCGCCCTCGTCCGCACGTGGCGCCCGGACATCCTCCACGCGCACGACGCCCGCAGCCTCGCGTTGGCGCGCGTGGTGCATCTGCTGCATCCCGGCGTCCCCCTGGTGGCGACACGGCGTTCGGCCGAGCGCGTGCGCCACCCAAGCACCTACCGCCGCGGGGTGGCGCGCGTCATCGCCATCTCGGAGTCCGTGGTGAGCGCGTTGCGGGCGGCCCACATCCCCGCCGCGCACATTCGGCTGGTGTACCCGGGGGTCGCGACCCCACACGTGACGACGCCGCGCGATTGGCGCACCGAATGTGGCTGGCAGCCCGATGACGTCATCGTGGGCGTCGTCCTCACGGGCGATAGCCGTGCCCCCGACGCGATCGCGGCCGCGCTACCATTCGTCCCCGCGGCCTCGCGCGCGCGGCTCCGGTTCGTGATCCTCGGCGGTCCCTCCACTGGACTGAGCACGCTCGCCGACCTCCCCGTCTTGCGCGCGGGCATCGTCCACGAGGTCCACGCCGCGCTGGCGGGGTTCGATCTCTTGCTACAGCCGGTGGCCGGCGAAGGACTGGGCACCACCATCGTCGAAGCGCTGGCGCTCGAACGCCCCGTGATCCTCGCGCACGACGGCAGTCTGGCCGAGCTCGTCGAGGATGACGTGAGCGGCGTGTATGTGCCACCGAGTGATCCCACCGCATTGGCGGCGGCACTCACCCGTTTGGCGAGCCAGACCGACCAGCGGGTACGGCTGGGGCGTGCGGGGCCGACGCGTGCGGCGCGCTTCGCCGTGGAGGCGATGGTGGACGGGATCGACGCGGTGTACGCCGAGCTCCGGCGAACGACCCACCCGCAGGGGGGTATCTCTCAGTAGCGAGGGGTCCTCGCGGTCGTCTACCTTTCGGGTCTACCATCGCGAGACTACGTGCTGACCATTGCTATCCCTGTACGCGACGAAGCCCCGACCATCGGGGTGTTGCTGTGGCGCTTACGGACCGTGTTCCAAGAATACCCCCGCGAGTACGAAGTCCTCGTCTTCAACGACGGGAGCTCCGACACGACCGCGGAGGTGTTGGCGCCGTATACCAAGGCGTTACCGCTGACCATCCTCGGCGGGCCCACGCCCGTCGGCTATGCCGCGGCCGTGGATGCGCTGTTGCGTGAGGCGGCGAAGCGGACGAAGTATCCGCGGCGCGATGCCGTGATCCTCATGCAAGGGGACTTCACGGATCAGCCCGAGCACATCCCCGAGCTCGTGCGGCGCTTCGAAGGCGGCGCTGATCTGGTCGTCGCCGAGCGCACGGTCGATGCGGCCACGCCGATCGAAGAGCGCCGCTTGCGCCGCTTCGCCTCGTGGGTGGTGCGCCCGGGCCGCTCCACGCCGGGTACGCTCGATCCCTTCGGCACCTTCCGACTGATCCGCCTCGCCGTGGTACGCGATCTGATCAAGGCCTCGGGCGCCGGTCCGCTAGCAACGGGTGAGTCGTGGGAAGCGAACCTCCGGCTGTATCACTTGGTCGCCCCGCATGCGCGGCGCATCGAGAGTGCGGCCCTCGCGCCGCGCTATGATCTGCGCCCGCGCGCGTCGCGGCGTCGGCCGTGGCACGATGCGTGGCAGCTGTGGCAGACGCGGCGCGCGCTCGGACGGCTGACCTTGCGACCGGCGCCAGTGGCGGTGGCGCCGACCGCGCCCGCACCCACCTCGTGATCGCTCGTGCGGCGCTCGTGCTGGTCGTGGTCGCGGTGACTAGCTCCGTTGGTCCCTCGCAGCCGAGGCCGGTCGCGCCAGCGCCGTTCGCGGTGGGCGAGCGCGCCACGTATGACGTGAAGTTCGGCTTCGTGAAGGCCGGCACCGCCACGATGGAATTGCAGGGCATCGAATCGGTCCGTGGTCGGAACGCGTGGAAGTTCAAGTTCCGCGTGACCGGGGGCGTTCCGCTCTACCGCGTGGACGACATCCTCGAGAGCTGGGTGGACACCTCGCGCTTCCAATCGCTGCGCTACGTCCAAGACCAAGAAGAGGGGGGTCGCAAGCGCGAACGGCGCTACGAGATCTTTCCCGAGCGGGCCACGTTCAAGGAAGGCGACAAGCCCGAAGCGGAATCGGTGGCGGAACCGCTCGACGACGCGTCGTTCCTGTATTTCATCCGGACGCTTCCCCTCGAAGTGGGCCGCACCTACGAGTTCAACCGCTACTTCAAGCCGGCGAGTAACCCCGTGAAGATCGTCGTGCTGCGCAAGGAGCGCATCGACGTGCCGGCGGGGCGGTTCAATACCATCGTGATCCAACCGATCATCAAGACGCGGGGCATCTTCAGCGAGGGTGGACGCGCCGAGGTGTGGCTCGCCGACGATGCGTCACGTGTGGTGGTGCAGATAAAGTCCAAGTTGCCCTTCGGGTCGTTGAACCTCTATCTGACGTCGTACCGGCCCGGCGGCTGATCGCGAGGTGCCGGTCGTGCGCTCACTGCCCCCAGCGATCGCGCAGTTTGGACGCTGAAGACGGCGAGACGATCCGGATGGCGAGGTACACCACGCCCCCGATGAGGGCGATCTTGAGGGCCAGGCCGAGCAAGAAGCCGAACAGGGCGAAGGCAACGCCGAGCACGCCGAACACCAGCTTGAGCGCGAAGAGCCCGAGCAGGGTGAAGATGCCGACAGCGAAGATGGTGCGAATCATGGGGGGTCTCCCAGTGTGGTACGTGCAGGTCCCTACGCCGGACATCCGATGACGGTTTCACGGGTCGCCGTCATCGGCGATGGCGTGGTCGGCCTGGCCACGGCCTTCGTGGCGGCCGACCGCGGGCTGCACATCTCATTTTTCGCTCCAGCCCTCGCGGGCGCCGCCTCGCCGGCCTCGGCGGGGATGCTGGCCCCCTCCGTCGAGCGCACGACCGGCGAGGCGCAGCAGTTCGGGGACGACTCCCGCGCGGCCTGGCCGCGCTTGGCCGAGCGCCTGAGGAACGTGGGGGTCGAGCCGCCTGAGGTGCGCCTCAACGGGATCCTGCATGTGGCGCTGAGCGAAGCCGATGTGGCGCGCCTGCGAAGTCGCGTCCGCGGGACCGATGCGTGGCTGGACGCGGCCGCCGCGCTCGCCCTTGAGCCCGCGTTGCACCCCGCCCTACTCGGCGCGGCACGATTCCCTGATGACGGTGTCGTCGACGCCCCCGCGGCGATCGCGGCGCTCCGCCGGGCGGTGGGGGCCCACCCGCGGATCGATCTGTACCGGAGCCTCGTGGAGTCCCTCGACGTGCGCGCCGCGACCATCGGAGTGCGCAGTGCCGACGGGGTGACCCGGACGTACGACTCGGTGGTCCTGGCCACTGGGGCGTGGAGTACCTCGTTGCGCGGCCTCCCCCGCCTCCTGCCGATCAAGCCGCTCCGGGGCGCGCTCGTCGCCGTCGATGCCGCGCTCGTGCAGGAACCGGTGTACGGCCCAGACGGGCACACGTACATCCTCCCCCGGCGCGGTCGGACGGTGATCGGCGCGACGTCGGACTGGGCGGGCTACGATGCCAACGCCACGGCAGCTGACGCCGAGCGTCTCATCGCAGCGGCCGAGTGCCTCGTGCCAGCGGTGCGACAGGCGCCGATGTCGGCGCCGTGGGCCGGGCTTCGGCCGATGACCCCCGACGGACGGCCGGTCTTGGGGCCCGACCCGTCCATCCCGGCGCTGGTCTATGCCTGTGGCCATGGGCGGAACGGCTTCTTGCACGCGGCGCTCACGGCGGAGGTCATCGCCGGGACGCTGCTGGGTGAGCCGACGCGCGACCTGACGCCGTTCTCGGTGGGACGGTTCGAGGACTAAGCCCGGCACACGCCTGTAACCATCTAAACTACCTTAGACGGTTATTGCCATCGCTTGCGACTCCGCGACGTCGTATCTTTGGTCAATCCCCTCTCACCGCCCGAGATGCAGCACCTCTATCAGATCCTGGGACGTCACCGCTCCGAACCACTCCCCGAGCGGAAGCCCTCGTGGCTCAAGGTCAAAGCCCCTGGCGGGTCGAACTACCTCCGCATCAAGAACCTGATGCGCGAGCTCGACCTCCATACCGTCTGCGAAGAGGCCCACTGCCCCAACGTCGGCGAATGCTGGGAGCATGGCACCGCCACCTTCATGATCCTCGGCGACGTCTGCACTCGGAACTGCGCCTACTGCGCCGTCGCCCACGGCCGGCCGCCCAAGTTCGACCCGGCCGAGCCCGAGCGCGTGGCCGAGGCGGCCAAGACGATGTCGCTCCAGCACCTCGTCATCACCTCGGTGGACCGCGACGACCTGCCTGACTTCGGGGCCTGGGCCTTCGCCGAGACCATCCGCTTGGTGCACGAGGCCGTGCCCGGCTGCTCCGTCGAAGTGCTGGTCCCCGACTTCCAGGGCAACGAGGACTCCATTCGCGCCGTCCTCGAGGCGCGGCCGGAGATCTACAACCACAACACCGAGACCGTCCCGCGTCTGTATAAGAAGGCGCGCCCCGGCGGCCGCTACGAGCGCGTGCTCAACATCTTCCGCACCGCCAAGCGCCTCGCGCCCGACATCCCCACCAAGACGGGGATCATCCTCGGCATGGGCGAGACCAACGAAGAGGTCCTCGACACCATGAAGGATCTGCGCACGGTGGACGTCGACATCCTCACGCTCGGGCAATACCTCCGCCCGTCCGACGACCACATCACGCTCGACCGCTACGTCACGCCGGACGAGTTCAAGATGTTCTACCACGCCGGCATGGCGATGGGCTTCAAGCACGTCGAGTCCGGCCCCTTGGTGCGTTCGAGCTACCACGCTTGGGAGCAAGTCCAAGCCGCGAACGTCGGTTGACCCTCACCCCCACTCACGACTGATGGCCCGCACTGATACTGCGCGCGCCGCCGGCAAGGCCAAGGGGCGCGAGAAGTCTGCGCCCACCGGCACCGGTGACGCCGCGCTCAACAAGGAGCTGCTGCATTCGATGCTCCTGCAGCGCCGCTTCGAAGAGAAGACCGCCGAGGCCTACGCGCTCGGCAAGATCGGTGGCTTCTGCCACTTGTACATCGGCCAGGAGGCGGTCTCCACCGGCTCCATCTCGCTGCTCCGGCCCGATGACTACGTGATCACCACCTACCGCGATCACGGCCAAGCGCTGGTGCGCGGCATGTCGGCGCGCAGCATCATGGCCGAGCTCTTCGGCCGCGTCGATGGCTGCGCCAAGGGCAAGGGCGGCTCGATGCACCTCTTCGACCGCGAGCTCGGCTTCTTGGGCGGTCACGGCATCGTCGGTGGGCACATCCCCATCGCGACGGGCGTGGCGTTCGCCATCAAGTATCGTGGCGGCGATCAGGTCATCCTGTGCTACATGGGTGAGGCCGCGGTGAACAACGGCGCGTTCCACGAAGCGCTCAACATGGCCGCGCTCTGGAAGTTGCCGGCCATCTTCATCATCGAGAACAATCGCTACGGCATGGGCACCGCCGTCGAGCGCGCGTCGGCCATCAACGACATCTACCAGCGCGGCGCGTCGTATGACATGCCGCGCGCGCTCGTGGACGGGCAAGATGTGTTCGCCGTGCGCACCGCAATGGAAGAAGCCATCCACCGCGCGCGCACCGAGAGCACGCCGACACTCCTCGAAGTACGCACGTATCGCTTCATGGGCCACTCCATGTCGGACGCCGTCTCGGGCACGTATCGCTCCAAGGCCGAGCTCGACGAATACCTGAAGCGCGACCCGATCACCCTGCTCCGCACGAAGATGGAAGCCGAGGGCCAGATCACCGCCGCCGAGATCGAAGCGATGGACGCCGAGATCATGGCGGTAGTGCAGGACGCATGGGACTTCGCGGATGCGAGCCCCGAGCCGCCCTTGGGCTCGTTGTACGAAGACGTGCTCGTGGAGACCCACTCATGAGCGTGATGACCTATCGTGATGCGCTGAACATGGCGCTCCGGGAAGAGATGCAGCGCGATGACCGCGTGTTCCTCATGGGTGAGGAAGTCGGCGTGTATCAGGGCGCGTACAAGGTGTCGAAGGGCTTGCTGCAGGAGTTCGGCGAGCAGCGCGTCGTGGATACGCCCATCACCGAGCTCGGCTTCGCCGGCGTGGGTGTGGGCGCGGCGATGGTGGGCCTGCGCCCGATCATCGAGTTCATGACGTGGAACTTCGCGCTCCTCGCGCTCGATCAAGTCGTGAACGCGGCCGCCAAGATGAACTACATGTCGGGTGGGCAGTTCCCCATGCCGATGGTGTTCCGCGGCCCCAATGGCGCCGCGCTGCAGTTGTCGGCGCAGCACTCGCAGGCGTGGGAGTCGTGGGTGGCGCACATCCCGGGCCTCAAGGTGGTGACGCCGGGCACGCCGGCCGACGCGAAGGGGCTGCTCAAGGCCGCCATCCGCGACGACAACCCGGTGTGCTTCCTCGAAGGCGAGATGCTGTACAACATCAAGGGCGAAGTGCCCGATGATCCGGACTTCATCATCCCGCTGGGCAAGGCCGAGCTGAAGCGCGAGGGCGACCATTGCTCCATCATCACGAGCGGCAAGATGGTGCTCGTGGCGATGAAGGTGGCCGATGAACTCGCGAAGGACGGCATCCGCTGCGACGTCGTGGACCTGCGCACGGTGCGCCCCATGGACACCGCCGCCATCTACGAGTCGGTGCGCAAGACCAATCGCGCCGTCGTGCTCGAAGAAGGCTGGGAGCTGTGTGGGATCGGCGCGCAGATCGTGGATTACATCCAGCGCGATTGCTTCGATCATCTCGATGCGCCGGTGCTCCGCGTGCATCAAGAGGATACCCCGATGCCGTATGCTAAGAATCTCGAGCGGGCTGCCAAGCCCGACGCCGCGAAGACGATCGCGGCGGTGCGTAAAGTTCTCTATCTGGACTGATCCCAATGGCGACCAAGATCTTCATGGAAGCCCTCTCGCCCACGATGGAAGAAGGGCGACTGGTCAAGTGGAACCGTCCCGAAGGGGCGCCGGTCAAGAGCGGCGATGTGCTCGCCGAAGTCGAGACCGATAAGGCAGTGATGGAACTCGTCGCGCGTGGCGACGGGATCCTGCGCAAGCAGTTGGTCCCCGAAGGCGCGACGGCGCCAGTGGGTCAGCTGGTCGGCGTGATCGGCACGGCGGACGAGGATATCTCGGCGCTGATCGGTGGTGCGGCGGCTCCCGCCGCTACGCCTGCTCCGGCGGCGGCGGCACCGAAGGCCGAGAGTGCGCCGGTGCGTGCGCCGGCCACCCCAACGACCGGCATCGATGCGCCGCGTTCGGAACAAGCGCCGCACGCCGCCGAGTCCGATGGCACGCGCTCGTCTCCTCTCGCGCGTCGCATTGCGCGTGAGGGCGGTTTGGAGCTGGGCTCAGTGCGCGGCACGGGCCCTGGTGGTCGCATCATCAAGCGTGATGTCGAAGAAGCGCTGAGCTCGCCGGTGGCGGCGAAGGCTACCACGGCCGCACCGCGTCGCGCGTCGTCGGGCGCCGATTTCGAAGACGTGGCGCTGACGCAGATCCGGAAGACGATCGCCAAGCGGTTGTCGGAGTCCATCGGACCGATCCCGACGTTCTACCTGACGGCCGAGCTCGATCTGGCGCGCGTCACCGAGATGCGCACCGCGATGGCGGCCATGGGCGACGAGTTCAAGGTGTCGGTGAACGACATCCTGATGAAGGCCGTGGCCACGGCGCTGGCACAGCACCCCGAGTGCAATGCGCACTGGCTGGGCGACAAGATCCGCTACTACAACCGCGTGCACCTCGGCATGGCCGTGGCCACCGACGACGGCTTGATCGTGCCGGTGATCTTCGACGCCGACACCAAGCGCTTGAGTGCGATCGGCGCCGAGTCGCGCGCGTTGGCCAAGCGGGCGCGGGAACGGAAGCTGAAGCCCGAGGAGTACACGGGGTCGACGTTCTCCGTGTCCAACCTCGGCATGTTCGGGATCGATCAGTTCACGGCGATCATCAATCCACCCGAGGTGGGCATCCTGGCTATTGGATCGGCCGAGCACAAGCCGGTGCTCATTGACGGGGAGGAGCAGTGGCGCCCGCGCGTGCGTGTGACGCTCAGCTGCGACCACCGTGTGATCGACGGCGCCGTGGGCGCTAAGTTCCTCCAGACGCTCCGGCGTCTCGTCGAGAATCCTTTGATGCTGGTGTTCTAAGATGAATTATGACGTGATCTTCTTGGGCGGTGGCCCCGCGGGCTATGTGGGCGCCATCCGCTGTGGTCAGCTGGGCTTGTCGGCCGCCGTCATCGAGCGCGAGGCGCTGGGTGGCACGTGCGTGCTCTGGGGCTGCATTCCCGCCAAGGCGTTGCTCGAGAGCGCCGGCATGGCGCAGAAGGTGAACAAGGCCGCCGA
>JBEIVF010000006.1:0-27499 GCA_040374005.1 Gemmatimonadaceae bacterium
GGTAGACGCGCAGGACTTAGGATCCTGTGCCGCAAGGCGTGTGGGTTCGAGTCCCACCTTTCGCATCCGGCCGTCGTGAACCGTCGCGGCGGCCACCGCGTTCACCGCACATATGCGAATCATCGTCATTGGTTCAGGGTTCGGCGGGCTGAGCGCCGCCATTCGGCTTCGTGCACAGGGGCACGCGGTCCACATCGTTGAGAAGCTCGACCAGCCCGGCGGGCGCGCCTATGTGTTCAAGCGCGACGGCTACACGTTCGACGCGGGCCCGACGATCATCACCGCGCCGTGGCTGCTCGACGAGATCTTCGCGCTCTCTGGCAAGCGCACCGCCGACTATGTGGACCTCGTCCGCCTCGACCCGTACTACAACGTGCGGTTCGAGGACGGCTCGGTGTTCCACTACAACGGGGACCCCGCCCGGGTGCGGAGCGAGATCGCGCGTTTCAACCCGGCGGATCTCGACGGATACGCGCGCTTCATCAAGGACGTCGAGGGCATCTTCCGGACTGGCATGGCGCTGATCGACCAGCCGTTCGGCAAGTTCACCGACATGCTGAAGGTCGTCCCTGATCTCGTGCGCCTTCGCGCCGATCGCTCCGTGGTGGCCTACGTGGACCGCTTCATCAACGACGAGCGACTGCGGCAGGTGTTCTCGTTCCACCCGCTGCTCGTGGGCGGCAACCCGTTCCAGACCACCTCCATCTACGCCCTGATCCACAAGCTCGAGCAGGAGTGGGGCGTGTGGTTCGCCATGGGGGGCACCGGCGCGCTGGTGCGGGGCTTCCTGCAAGTATTCGAGGAGCTCGGGGGCACCATCCAGTACGACGCCGAGGTGGCGGAGATCATCGTCCCGCCGGGCTCGTCGCGCGCCACCGGCGTGCGGTTGGCCAGTGGCGAGGTGCTCCCCGCCGACGCCGTCGTGTCCAACGCCGATGTCGCGCTCACGTACAAGAACCTCGTGCCCGCGCGCGTGCGCCGCACCTGGACCGACGCCAAGGTGGATAAGCAGCGCTACTCGATGTCGCTGTTCGTCATGTATTTCGGGACCACCAAGCAGTACCCCGATGTGGCGCACCACGAGATCATCATGGGTCCGCGGTACCGCGAGTTGCTCGAAGACATCTTTGGCAAGAAGATCCTCGCCAAGGACTTCTCGCTGTACCTGCATCGTCCCACCGCGACCGACCCCTCGCTGGCCCCGGAAGGGCACGACGCGTGGTACGTGCTGTCGCCGGTGCCGCATCTCGGTGGCGACACGGACTGGGCCACGATGGCGCCCAAGTATCGCGACGCGATCGTGCAGTACCTCGGCGAGCGGTATCTGCCAGGGCTCGAGGACTGCATCACCAGTGAATCCATCGTCGACCCTCGGTATTTCCGCGACACGCTGAACTCGCATCTCGGGAGCGCCTTTTCGCTCGAGCCCGTATTCTGGCAGTCGGCGTGGTTCCGGCCGCACAACCAGAGCGAGGATGTGCCGAATCTGTATTTTGCAGGAGCCGGAACGCATCCGGGCGCCGGGTTGCCCGGCGTCATCAGCTCGGGAAAGATCGTGGCCCGCGAGATCGGGACCGCGGTCCCCGCGGGGCGCGTGTGAACCGAGTCATCCTACCCATTCGGATGGCGACACCCCGCGCGTCCTCGCCTAACCTCCTCGCTATGCCTTTCTTGTCACAGCGCTCCGGCGCGGTCCGGCGCGCATGACGTCGGCGTCCCCCGTGGCGGACGTGCGGCCGTCGCGCGACACGCTCGACGATGCGCGCCACTGTGCGCACATCGTGCGTCGGCACGCGCGGACCTTCGCTCTCGCGAGCAGCTTTTTGCCCGCCGAGAAGAAGCGCGCCGCCTTCGCGCTGTATGCGTTCTGCCGCGTCGCGGACGACATGGTGGACCGGGCCATCGTGTCCTGCGACCAGACGATCGGACGGCAGCTGGAGACCTACCACGCCGCGCTCGACGCGGCGCTGGCGGGCGCCCCGTCGGGACCCGTGTTCCGCGAACTGGCGTGGTCCGTGCGGACCTTCGGCGTCCCCCCCGCGGTGATGCACGAGTTGATCGCCGGCGTGACGCGCGATCTGAGCCCGGTGCGCTACCCGACATGGGATGACCTCGCGGTGTACTGCGAGGGCGTCGCCAGCACGGTGGGCGAGATGTGCACCTTCGTGTTCGGCGTGCCCGCGGGATCCGAAGCGCGGATGCGCGCGCTCCGCTACGCCCGCACGCTCGGCCTCGCCATGCAGCTGACGAACATCCTGCGCGATGTGGGTGAGGATGCGCGCCTCGGGCGTTGCTACCTCCCCGACGAGGACCTCGCGATGTTCGGGCTCTCGCGCGACGATGTGTTGCACGATCCTGACCTCGCCAGCGACGAGCGGTGGCGCCCGTTCATGGCCTTCGAGATCGGCCGCGCGCGCGTTGTATCAGGCCGCCGCCCCCGGCATCTGGTTGCTGGCGCCCGATGCGCAGCGCTGTGCCTCCGCGTGTGCGTGGGGCTATGCCTCGATCCTGAGCGCCATCGAGAAGCAGGAGTACGACACCATCAGCCGCCGGGCCGTCGTGCCCGCGTGGAAGAAGGCGTCCCTGGTGCTGCAGGTGATGCGCGCTGGCAAACGGATCGTGCCCGCCGATGCGATCGCCGACGGCCCCGTCATCGTGTGGGAACCCGAGCATCACGTGCCGCAGGGCGCGAAGATCAAGCTGGCCTGAGTCCATGTCCACTCCTATGACCTATCGATTCGACCACGTGGCGCGCGGCATGCTCGCGGGCCACATCGCTCTCATCGTGTTCGCGACGGCCGCGATGGTGACCATCCTCGCCGGCGAGTTCCCGGTGTGGATGCAGGGCCCGTACACGGCCAAGGTGTACGAGTTCGGGTGGCAGTGGTCCGGCCAGGTGTACATCCTGCTCGGGACCGCGGCCGCCCTGATGCATTCCGCGCCCCGCTTCGGCTGGGGCAAGGCGATCCTGCTGTTCGTGGTCGCCTCGGGTGTCGCGCTCCTGAGCGAGCTCGGCGGCACCAACGTCGGGCTGCCCTTCGGTCCGTACCACTACACCCCGATGCTCGGCTACATGATCGCGGGCGATGTGCCGTACGCGATCCCGATCTCGTGGTACTACATGCTGTACTGCTGCCTCGCGTTCTGCTCGCGCCTGATGACGGCCGAGGACACGGGGGCGACGAAGTGGCGCTGGTCGTTCGTCTCAGGGGCCTTCCTGACCGCGTGGGACGTGCCGATGGAGGTCCAGATGACCAACGTCCAGCCGGCCCATTGGGTGTGGGACTTGGACAAGGTCCCGGCCTGGATGCCAGAGTGGCTGGGCGGCCCGCTCTTCTACGGCATGCCGCTGTCCAACTGGATCGGCTGGTACGTCACCGGAGTGGTGGTGAGCCGGATCATGCTGGCCATCGTGCCGCCGTCGCGCTGGAAGATCACCCTGGCCGGCGTGGCCTTCCCCCTCGTCCTGTACGCCACCAACGCGATCATGCCGATCGGCACGGTCGCGCGGCACGGGTACTGGTGGGCGGTGATCGGCGGCGTGGTCTGCATGGGTCTGCCCCTGTTCCTGGTCTGGCGCGCTGAGCGGCGCCCTCTCGCGGCGACCGGGCGTTAGATTTCAGTGGATGCCCCTCGGTGGGGGCATCCGTGCGGCCTAGGTCCGGTGCCGCCCCCCCATCCCGTAGTCGCCCCGCCAGATGAACGTCGAAATCGAAACCACCAAGGCCGAAGGCGTCGAGCGCCATCTCCGCGTCTCCGTCCCGGTCACTGCAGTCAGCGCTGCCACCGAAAAGGCTGCCCGCCGCTATGCCGGCGCGGCCCGCGTTCCCGGCTTCCGTGCCGGCAAGGCCCCCGCGGCGATGGTGCGCAAGCGCTTCGCGCAGGAGATCAAGCAAGAGGCCCTCGAGCAGCTGCTCCGCGAGGCCTACGATGCCGTGGTCGCCCAGGAGGAGCTTAAGCTCGCCTCGCAGCCGCACGCGCACGATGTGTCGTTCGAGGACGGGAAGCCGTTGACGTTCGAACTGCACTGTGAAGTGCGCCCCGAGATCACGCTGGCGCAGGTCGAAGGCTTCACGGTGACGCGTCCCTCGTCGGTCGTGACCGAGGAGCAGCTCCAGGAGCAGATCGACCGCATCCGTGAGGAGCGGGCCACGTGGACGCCGGTCACCGAGCAGGCGCTCGAGGGCGATCGGGTGACGGTCATGCTCGCCGCGGCCGAGGCCGACGGCACGATGGCCGCGCCGACCGAGTACACGATCGAGATCGGCAAGGGTCAGGCGATCCCGGGCGTGGAAGAGCTGGTCATGCGCTGCGGCCCGGGGGAGACGCT
The DNA here is from genome assembly GCA_040374005.1 of Gemmatimonadaceae bacterium. Taxonomy (GTDB): domain Bacteria; phylum Gemmatimonadota; class Gemmatimonadetes; order Gemmatimonadales; family Gemmatimonadaceae; genus DASRAP01. Next base: position 4,331 of record JBEIVF010000006.1, read on the forward strand.
CGAGGAAGCCGTGCGTTGGCCCGAGGATTTCCCCGACGACGCGCAGGCCGGCAAGACCAAGGCGGTGCGCGTGTCCGTCCTCGAGGTGAAGCGTCGTGAGATGCCGCCGCTCGACGACGCGCTGGCGCGCGAGCTCGGCGACTTCGACACCGTGGCCGCGCTGACGGACACGGTGCGCAGCGACATGGTGCAGCACGCGGAGCGCGATGCCGATGCGGCCGCGCGCCAGGGCTTGCTCGATGCGATCCTCGCGGCCAACCCGTTCCCGGTGCCGCCGAGCTGGGTGTCGCGCCTGTTGGGCATGTACGTCGAAGCGTATCGGATCCCGCCCGAGGAGCACGACAAGTTCGCGCAGGAGCTCGGCCCCACGGCGGAGCGGCAGGTGCGCCGCGATCTCGTGATCGAGACGTTGGCGGACCGGGAAGGCTTGATGGCGACCGAGAAGGATGTGGATGATCGCATCAGCGAGATGGCCGCCAAGCGTGGCGCTGATGCGGGCAAGTTGTACGCATCGTTGCAGCAGGCGGGCCGTTTGGCCGAGATCGAGCGTGGCATCACGGAGGACCGGGTCTTCCAGTGGTTGCTCGAGCGGAACACCGTCGTCACCGGGGAGTAGGGAATCGTATGGCGATCATTCCGAATCCGTACGTCATCGAGCGGTCGAGCCGTGGCGAGAAGGCGTATGACGTGTACTCGCGGCTCCTCATGGACCGCATCATCTTCCTCGGTACGCCGATCAACGACGACGTCGCGAACATGATCATCGCGCAGTTGTTGTTCCTCGAGGCGGACAACCCCGGACGCGACATCCACTTGTACATCAACTCACCGGGTGGATCGGTGTCCGCGGGGCTCGCGATCTACGACACGATGCAGTACCTGAAGTCGCCGGTGAGCACGATCTGCATGGGCTTGGCGGCGTCGATGGGCGCGTTCCTGCTCGCGGCGGGCGCCCCGGGCAAGCGCTCGGCGTTGCCGCACGCGCGCGTCATGATCCACCAGCCCTCAGGCGGCACGCAGGGCACCGCGGCCGACATCGAGATCCAAGCGCGCGAGATCCTGTATCTCCGCACGCAGCTCAACGGCTTGTTCTCCAAGCACACGGGGCGCACGGTGGAGCAGATCGAGCGCGACATGGATCGCGACAATTTCATGTCGGCGGCCGAGTCGAAGGCCTATGGCTTGATCGACAACGTGCTCGTGCGGACCGCCGCGGAAGAACCCGCTCCGGCATTGGCGCGCTGATGCCATTGACGGCCGTGAGCTTGACCGCGCGTTCGGTGCGGCGGTGTCGTCCCCAGACGGGCGCGCATCCGCGCGGCCGTCGTCCCATCGTCGGGGAGTGCCATGTCGCACGATAAGCATCTCCGCTGTTCGTTCTGCGGCAAGTCGAAGGACTCGGTCCGGAAGTTCATCTCCGGCCCGTCGGTCTACATCTGCAACGAGTGCATCGCGCTCTGCAATGAGATCCTCGCGGAGGACGAAGAACGCGAGGTGACGGAAGCGATCACGTCGGTCCCCACGCCGATGGAGATCAAGACGACGCTGGACCAGTACGTGATCGGGCAGGAGAACGCCAAGAAATCGCTCGCGGTGGCGGTGTACAACCACTACAAGCGTATCAACTCGGGCGCGACGGCGAGCGGCGGCGACGAGGTCGAACTCGACAAGTCGAACATCCTCTTGCTCGGCCCCACGGGCGTGGGCAAGACGTTGTTGGCGCAGACCTTGGCCCGCATGCTCGACGTGCCGTTCACCATCGCCGACGCGACGACGCTGACCGAAGCGGGCTACGTGGGCGAGGACGTGGAGAACATCCTCGTGCGGTTGCTCCAGGCCGGCGACTTCAACGTGGCCGACTGTGAGCGCGGTATCGTGTACATCGACGAGATCGACAAGATCGCGCGCAAGTCGGAGAACCCGAGCATCACGCGGGACGTCTCGGGCGAGGGCGTGCAGCAGGCGTTGCTGAAGATCCTCGAGGGCACGGTCGCCTCGGTCCCGCCGCAGGGCGGACGGAAGCATCCGCAGCAGGAATACATCCAGATCAACACGAAGGACATCCTGTTCATCTGCGGTGGGGCCTTCGACGGACTGGAGAAGATCATCGAGGCGCGCGTGGGTCGGCGGGCGATCGGGTTCTCGTCGCTGGGCCCGGTCACGGCGACCGCAGCGGAAGAGAAGAATCCGTTCGCGCATGTCGAGCCCGAGGATCTCTTGCGCTATGGCCTCATCCCCGAGCTCGTGGGCCGCTTGCCGGTCACCGTGCCGCTCGAGGCGCTCGATGAAGAGTCGCTGGTGCGCATCCTCAAGGAGCCGAAGAACGCACTGACCAAACAGTACACGCGTTTGCTCGCGCTCGAGGACACGCGGCTGACCATCGAGGAAGCTGCGCTCCGCGCCATCGCGCAGAAGGCGATCAAGCGGGGCACGGGTGCCCGTGGGTTGCGGGCGATCCTCGAGGAAGTGCTGCGCGACATCATGTTCGATCTGCCGAGCCGCGACGACATCGTCGAGGTGCGGGTGACCGAGGGGTGCATCACCAACGGCACACCGCCGCTCCTCGAGATCGCGCCGCGCAAGCAACGGAAGGAAGCCTGACGGTACTGCTCACGCGCGACGCCGACGTCTTCGACGTCCCGGAACGGCTGCCTACCCTGCCGCTTCGGGACGTCGTGCTCTTTCCGTGGGCGCTGATGCCGTTGCTCGTGGGCCGATCGGCCTCGCTGGCGGCCCTCAACGCCGCGGGCGACGACGGGTTCGTGCTCGTCGTGGCGCAGCGCGATCCCGAGGTGGCCGAGCCCACCGGGGCGGACGTGTTCCGCGTGGGCACCGTGGCGCGCGTGCGGCAACGCACCCCGCTCCCCAATGGCACCGTGCGCGTGTTGCTCGAGGGGATCGCGCGCGTGCGGATCACGCGGGTCGCGGCCCGTGGTGGCGTGATGCGCGCCGCGATCGATCCGTGGCCGCTGCGCGAGCTCGGTGCCGAGCCCACGGAGGACGCGGAGCTCGTGGCGCGGCGGGTGGCTGCGTTGTTCGACGAGTATGTGGCGTTGCACCGCCGTCTGCCGCCCGAAGTGGCGACGCTGGCCCACGGCGACGGCGCGCTGGATCGCCGCGCGTGCGCCGTGGCCGCCCATGTGGGCGTGAAGCTCACGCAGCGGCAGGGCTTCTTGGAAGCGGCGGACGAGGCGGCACTGCTACAGCGATTGGCCGACGCCCTCGGTGGCGAGATCGAGCTCCTCCGGTTGGAGCGCAAGATCGAGGACGATGTGCGCGGCGCGGTGGTGCAGAATCAGCGCGAGTTCTTCCTCAACGAGTAGCTCAAGGCCATCCACCGCGAGTTGGGGCAGGACGAAGGCGATGACCTCGCGGTGCTCGAAGCGCAGATCGAGGCGAAGGGATTCCCAGCGCCAGTGCTGGAGCGCGCGCGCCGTGAGGTGCGACGGTTGCGCCGGACGCCGCCGTCGTCGCCGGAGACCGGCGTGACGCGCAACTTCCTCGACTGGTTGCTGGCGCTGCCGTGGGGCACGCGCACCGATGATGTGCTCGACCTCACCCGCGCGCGCGCGATCCTCGACGAGGAGCATTACGGGCTCGATGAGGTGAAGGAGCGCCTGTTGGATTATCTCGCCGCGTTGACGTTGGCGGGCTCGATCCGTGGTCCCCTGCTCTGCTTGGTCGGACCGCCGGGCGTGGGCAAGACCTCGCTCGGCCGTGCGGTGGCCAAGGCCCTCGGGCGCCAGTTCGTGCGCGTGGCGCTCGGTGGCGTGCGTGACGAAGCCGAGATCCGTGGACATCGCCGCACGTACATCGGCGCGATGCCGGGGCGGATCATCCAGGGCATGCGGCGGGCGGAAGCGATGAACCCGGTGTTCTTGCTGGACGAAGTGGACAAGCTCGGTGCGGATTGGCGCGGCGATCCGGCGGCGGCGTTGCTCGAGGTGCTCGATCCGGAGCAGCATCACGCGTTCTCGGATCACTACTTGGAAGTGGACTTCGATCTGTCGCAGGTGTTGTTCCTCACCACGGCCAATTCGCTGAGCGGGATCCCCGAGGCGCTCCGCGATCGGCTGGAGGTCGTGCGGCTGCCGGGCTACCTCGACCATGAGAAGGCCGCTATCGCCCGCCAGCATCTGATCCCGCGGCAGCTGACGCAGCACGGGATCGATCCGGCGACGGTGACGTGGGAGCCGGGGGTGCTCCCGGTGATCCTGCGGCGCTACACGCGCGAGGCGGGCGTGCGGGAGTTGGAGCGTCGGTTGGCGCGCGTGGCGCGGAAGTTGGCGCGGCAGCGCGTGGCGCTGGGCGCGGATGCGCCGGCACTGCAGGAGGTGCGCGTGGCCGATCTGCCCGCCCTGCTGGGCGTGGCCCCGTTCGATGATGACGACTTGGTCACCGAGGATCGCGTGGGTGTGGCATCGGGGTTGGCGTACACGGCCGTGGGCGGTGAGCGCCTCGACATCGAGGTCAGCGTCGTGCCGGGCCGCGGTCGACTGCAGCTGACCGGCACCTTGGGCGATGTCATGAAAGAATCGGCGAATGCGGCGCTCAGCTACATCCGCGGCCGCACCGAGGTGCTCGGCATCGCGCCCGATTTCCACAAATCGAGCGACATCCACATCCACATGCCGGCGGGCGCCACGCCCAAGGATGGGCCGTCGGCCGGTATCGCGATCACGGTGGCACTCGTGAGTGCACTCACGGGGCGACCCGTGCGCGGCGACGTGGCGCTCACGGGTGAGATCACGCTGCGTGGCCGCGTGCTCCCGGTGGGCGGCTTGAAGGAGAAGAGTGTGGCCGCACACCGTCACGGGATGCGCGACGTGGTCATCCCAGCCGGCAATCGCCGCGATCTCGACGAACTGCCGCCTGAAGTGTTGGCGGCGGTGACCTTCCATCCGGTGGCGTCCGCGGACGACGCGCTGGCCATCGCGCTTCGCCCGGCGCGCCGCGTCGAGGCCACCGCGATGATGACCTCCTCGATCCCTGCGACGCACTGATGAGCACGACCCCGCCTGTGGACCCGTTGGTGATCAAGTCGGTGGAGTTCATCGGCGGCATGGCCTCGCCCGAGGGCTGGCGACCGCCCGCGGGGCTCCCCGAGGTCGCCGTCAGTGGGCGATCCAACGTGGGCAAGTCGTCCGTCCTCAACCGACTCGTGCGCCGGAAGAAGATGGCCCGCGTGTCGAACACGCCGGGCCGGACACGCGAGATCAACTTCTTCACGGTGAACGATCAGTTCGTGCTGGCCGACCTTCCGGGGTACGGCTACGCGCGCGTGAGCAAGGAGGCCAAGGCGTTGTGGCGGCCGCTGATCGAGTCGTATATCAGCGGCGACGGCCCCCTGCGCGGCGTGGTGCAGCTCCTTGATTCCCGCCACGACCCCACCGGCGATGATCGGCAGATGCTCGACTATCTCGGCTCGGTGGGGATCCCGACGTTGATCGTCCTCACGAAGATTGACAAGCTCACCGCGCGCGCGCGGGCGGGCCGGATCGAAGAGATCGCGGGGCTCCTGGAGCTGGATCCCGAGCAGATCCTCGCGACGAGTAGCGAGACCGGAGAAGGCCGCGACGAACTCGCGGCCGCCGTCGTGGACCTCATCACGCAACCTTCTTGGCGGAGTCAGACATGAGAGGCTGGTCACTCGTTCCCCGCATCGCGATGCTGGCCGGGCTCACGGCGTGTGCCAGCACCGGCAGCAGCACCACCTCGGTCGCGGACCCCGTGCGGGCAGCCGCGACGCCACGCGTGGCGGCCACGGACACGTCGGGGTACATCCCCGCGGGCTACGGGTCGCTCCGGCAGGACGACATCGCCATGCGCGTGACGGCCAATGGGCTGACCATCCGCGCGATCCCGCTGGACGAGAACTTCATCCGCACGCTGTCGCCTGATTCCTACAAGACGTTGCATGACCTCGGGCAGAGCAAACGCACCGAGATCGACGCGATCCTGCGGCGCACCGGCTTGCCGGTCGTGAACCTCTGGTATGTGTCGTTCTTCAATTTTGAGCAGGGGGAAGCGCGGTTCTCGCCGCAAGAAGTGGTGCTGACTAATCAGGGCCGCGACGTCCGTCCGCTCGATGTGATCCCACTGACGCCGGGGTTCGGCAATCAGCGGTTGCGGCAGCGCGAGCAGGCCCACGCGCTCTACGTGTTCGATGGCGGCATCAACCTGAATCAGTCCACGGCCCTGCGGATCGAAGGGCAGATGGGCGGTGACTGGCAGCCGGTGATCCAGCGGGTCGAGCGGGAGCGGGCGCTGATCCGGTCGCGCGCCAGCGGTGGCTCACGGCCACCGCCACTCGACTGATGCCACTCCTACCGCTGCGCACGCTCGACGCGACGGGATCCACGGCGCTCCTGACGCGCTGGGTGGGCGCGCTCGACGAGCGCCTGCGCGATCCGAGCACGGACCGCGCGGTGCTGTGCCGGGAGACCCTCGCCGAGCTCGCGTGGCCGCAGTATGCGGCCTCGTGGTCGTCCGCGGTGGAGGACGAGGGTGTGCCGATGGCCACGCGCCTCGCGCTGCTCGCGCTCGACCCACGCCACATCACGCTCGAGCCCGAGTACTACGCGGACTGTGATCCCACGCAGTTCCAGCCCGTGAAGCCGCTCCTGTGGTTGTGGTACGCGTTCGACCGGCTGCCGCTCGCGGGGCAGGCCGTGGAGACGGGCGTCGCGCTCCGCCGCATGCTCGCGCCGCACATCTTCCGTCGCTGCGGCCGCGCGTTCAAGTGCTTCCAACACGTGGAGTTCTCGTTCGGCTACAACCTGGAGGTCGGCGATGATGTCGTCGTCCACCGCCATGTGCTGCTCGACGATCGCGGCGGCCTCGTGTTGGGCGATCGGGTGTCGATCTCCGATTACGCGAACATCTACTCGCACACGCACAGCATCGTGGATCAGCGCGATGTGAGCAACCTCGTCACACGGCTTGATGACGATGTGCGCATCACGTACCACGCCACGGTCTTGGCCGGCACGCACGTCTCCCAGCAAGGCATGGTGGGCGCGATGGCGTTAGCGACCAAGGACGTGCGCCCGTACCACGTGAATGTGGGGATCCCCGCGAAGAGCATCTTGGTGAAGCCGAATGCGCCCTCGGCCCGCGATCGGATCTTGCCTGAGTAGCACGAGAAGCACGAGTGGCACGAGACCCCCGATCATTTGCGGTTCCCCATGCCTCTCGTGCCTCTCGTGCTACTCGTGCTTCTACCGTCTGTTGAGGAGCGCGTGGAGCCGCGCGAGGAGCGCGCGGGGGCGGAACGGCTTCGTGAGGTACTCCGAGGCGCCGTATTCGAACACGCGGACCTCGCTGTCCTCGTCGCCCTTGGCCGTGAGCACGATCACGGGGAGGTCGCGGGTGGCCGGCCGTGCGCGGAGATGGCTGAGCACGCCGTAACCATCGAGGCGCGGGAGGTTGAGATCGAGCACCACGATGTCGGGCGCGGCACGGTCGATCTCGTCGAGCGCCTGCGCGCCGTCACCAGCCTCGTACACGATGAACCCATCGCGCTCCAGGAGATCGCGCACCACGCGGCGTAGCGCGTCCTCGTCGTCCACCAAGAGCACCGAGCGTGGCGCGGCGGTCGTCGACGCGGCGGCGCCCTCGAGGAGGTCGAACGCCGTGCCATCGAAGGCGGCCCCGGTGGGGGCGGCGTGGAGCGTCCCGCGTCGCGTGGTGGGCGGCTCGGGGGTGATCACACGGCTCCGCCGCGGTGCCGGGCCGATCGCGGGTGCCGCAGCATCCGCACCGCGCGACGGCTCGTTCGTCGTCGGGGACGGCGCGACCGGAGCCACCGAGGCACTGGGACGACGGGTCTCCTCACTCGGGATCTCGAGGACGCGCAGCAGTTCCTCGAGCGTGGTCGCGCCAGAGCGCACGTGCTGCACACCGGACTCCCACAGCGACCGCATGCCGGCCGCGCGCGCGGCCGCAGCGATGCGATCGGGCGACTCGTTGGCCGCGATGCGCCGCTCGACCTCGGCGTTCGGGAGCAGGATCTCGAGGATCGCGAGACGCCCGCGATACCCGGTGTTCGCGCATTCGCCGCACCCCCCGGGGCGATACATCGCCGTCCCCTTGGGGAAGTACCGCTCGAGGCCCGCCGAGACGGGATCGACCACCAGCTGCTTGCAGTGCGGGCAGAGGCGACGCACCAAGCGCTGCGCCAAGATGCCCTTCACCGCCGCGGCCGACGTGTGACTCTCGATGCCGATGTCGGTCAGACGCGTGACCGAGCTCGCCGCGTCGATGGTGTGCAACGTCGTGAGCACCACGTGACCCGTGAGCGATGCTTGCACGGCGATCCGCGCCGTCTCCTTGTCGCGGACCTCACCGACGAGGATGACGTCAGGGTCCTGTCGCAGGATCGAGCGCAACGCAACAGGGAACGTCAGCCCCGTCTTCTCGTTGACGTTCACCTGCACGATGCCCTGCAGGCGGTACTCGACCGGATCCTCGACCGTGACGATGTTGACGCCGCGCTTCTGGATCGTGCGGATCATCGAGTATAGCGTCGTCGTCTTCCCGGAGCCCGTGGGCCCCGTCACGAGGATCAATCCCTCCCGCACGTTGAGGAGCTGGTGGATGCGCTCCCCTTCGTCGGCGTTGAGACCGAGCCCCTCCAGCGACAACACCGTCGCGCGCGCGTCGAGGATCCGGATGACGACCTTCTCGCCCATCGACGCGGGCAGCGTCGAGACGCGCAAATCGATGCGAGCGCCGTGCACCGCCACGCGCGCGCGGCCGTCCTGCGGCCGCATGCGGTCGGCGATGTCCAACTGCGCCATGATCTTCACGCGCGCCACCAACGGCAGACCGAGCGCCCGCGGGATCGTCGAGTCGTCCGTGAGCACACCGTCGATGCGATACCGCACCGTCACGCCCGTCTCTTCCGGCTCCAAGTGGATGTCGGAGGCGCGCTGCTGGATCGCCTTGGCGATGATGCGGTCCACCAACCGGATGATCGGCTGGTCGGTGGCCTTGCCCAACGACAGCTCGAACGCGTCGTCCTGCTTCTCCCTGATCTGCTCGAGTGCGCTGACCCCACGGAACCCGTCATCGAGGATCTTCTCGATCACGTGCTCCGGCCGATACAGCTCGTCGATGCGCGCCGCGATCGTGTCGGGCGAGGCCAGCGACAGGCGCACCGTGCGACCGAGGACGAACGCCAGCGTGCGCTCACAATCGAGATCATGCGGATTGGCGGTCGCGATATCCACCGTCGCAGCAGAGATCGCGAGTGGGATGATGCGGTACCGCCGCACCAGCGGCTCCGTCACCTCGCGCAGCGCCTGCGGCTGGATGCTCGCGAGATTCGCGATCTTCATCCGGAACCGCGACGAGAGGGCCGTCAGGATCTCGTCATGCGAGATCCAACCGCGCCGGACCGACACCGACCAATAGCTCTCCCCATCGACCAGCCGCAGCTCGGCGTACTGTTCGGGCGTGAGCATCCCCTCGAGCGTGGCGAGGATCCACCCATCGGTCGGGAGAGAGGGGGAAGCGGACATCCGTGGGGGTGGGCGCGCGAGTAAGGTGACGAGGTCCCAAGATAACGCCCGCACCGGAGGGAGACACCGCGCCAGCCCTGCCCCACTCCCAGAGGGTCCGTTACCTTGCGCATGTGAGTTTCCAGGCCTTCGCCGACCGTGCCCGCACGGGCTCCCTCGTCCCCGTGGCGACGGAGATCCTGCTAGACACCATCACGCCCGTGGGCGCATTCGCGGCCCTGCGGCGCCCGCCCTTCGCCTTCCTCCTGGAGTCGGCCCCGGCCGGAGGGGAGACGTGGTCACGCTACACCTTCCTCGGGACCTCCCCGCGCGGGGCGTGGCGACTGACCGATACGACGATCGAGGATTGGTCGCCCACCGCTGGCTGGCATGGTACGCGGACGACCAGCGATCCACTCGCTGATCTCCGGGAGCGCGTCGCGCAGCGTCCGCCTGTCCCCGCCCCCGAGCTCGGGGCCTTCTGGGGCGGCGCCGTCGGCTATTTCGGCTACGATGTCGTTCGCCACATCGAGGACCTCCCACACGCACCGCCACGCGGGCACCACGCCCCCGACGCGCTCTGGGTCTTCACCGACATCGTCGTCATCATCGATAACCTCCGCGGCACCGCGAAGGTGGTCGCCGCCGTCCCCGTGGACGAGACCGCACCGGACACGCTGCGACAGCTATACGACGACGCCAACGCGCGGATCGCTGAGGTCGTCGCGCGGCTGCGTCAGGCCCCTGCCCTGCCCGCCTTGGCGTTCGACGCCGAGGCCGCTCCCGCCGTGGGGACGTCCTCGTACACGCAGGAGCGCTTCGAGCACGACGTCGAGCGGATCAAGGAGTACATCCGCGCCGGTGACTGCTTCCAGGCCCTGCTCGCGCGACGCATTCGGGTGACACATGACTTCGACGCGGCCACGCTGTACCGGCTGCTCCGGTCGTTGAATCCGTCCCCGTACATGTACCATCTCGAGCTGGACGGGATGGAGATCGTGGGGTCGTCGCCTGAGTTGCTCGTCCGGCTGCAGGACGGCACGGTGACCGTGCGTCCCATCGCCGGTACGCGGCCGCGCGGTGCCACCGCCGCGGCCGATGACGCGCTCGCCGACGAACTCCTCGCTGACCCCAAGGAGCGCGCCGAACATGTGATGCTCGTGGACCTCGGCCGCAACGACATCGGTCGGATCGCGGAGTTCGGGACGGTGCGCGTCCCGGAGTTCATGCGCGTGGAGCGCTACTCGCATGTGTTGCACCTGACCTCCCAAGTCGAGGGCACACTCGCCCCCGGGCGCTCGGCCATCGATGTCTTCCGCGCCACGTTCCCCGCGGGCACCATGACCGGCGCCCCGAAGGTCCGCGCCATGGAGATCATCGACGAGCTCGAGCCCGAGCAGCGTGGTCCGTATGCGGGCGCCCTCGGCTACATCTCCGCCGACGACGCGCGGATGGACCTCGCCATCACGATCCGGACCTGCGTCATCCGTGACGGCGAGGCCCACGTGCAGGCCGGGGGCGGGATCGTGTACGACTCCATCCCCGCGATGGAGTGGGCCGAGACGGAGAACAAGGCGCGGGCGATGCTGACTGCGATCGCGCGCGCGCGGTCGGCGCGTCAGGTCCGCTAGGCAGCTCCCGCCCCGCGGCGCATATTTCTCCCATGTCGCTGCGACTCGTTGCCATCGAAGGAGAACGCGTCTGTCCGCTGCAGGCGGCCACGACGGCCGGGATCGCACTCGCATTGCCGGGCAAGCGCCAGCCCAGTCCGTCGTGCCGCGCGCCGTGGTAGGGCCCATCGGCGGCACGCGATACGAGCGCATCCGGAGCGGAGCGACCACGGTGGTAGGGCGCGCGGATCTGATGCCCGCGTTACTCCAAACCACGGCGAGCGGCACCGCGCATGAGTGGGCGGCCGCGCAGCCGGATCGTCGGACCTTCCAGGGGCGGCTCGCGGCGTATGCGGTCCGACTGCCGCTCGATGGCCCCGCCGTCGTGGTCCGTCGGAACCATCATGGCGGCGCCTTGGCGCGACTGCGCGGTGACCGATTCTTCTACCCTCGCGCGGCGCGTGAGCTGACCATCGCACGGTATCTCCGCGACGAAGGGATCGCGACGCCCGAGGTGGTGGGCATCGTGGTGTATCACGACTCGTGGTTCAGTCGGCGCTCCGATGTCATCACGCGTGAACTGCCGAGCGGCCACGACCTCAGCGCGTTCCTCCGCGCCGATCCGTCCGCCGTGGATCGGGCGGCGGCGTGGGACGCTGTCGCGTCACTGCTCCACGCGCTGGCGACGGTGGGCGCCTGGCATGCGGATCTCAACGTGAAGAACATCCACCTGAGTGTCGCCGACGCGCAGTGGACGGCGGCGGTCCTCGACGTGGACCGCATCACACTCGGCGAGCCCGGCATCATCGTGGGCCAAGCCAACCGCCAACGGCTCCTGCGCTCCATCGCAAAGTGGGAGCGACTCCACGGCGTGCGCGTGTCCGACGAGGAGCGCGCCGTCTTGCGCGTGCGGGAGGCCGCCGCATGAGCCGTGTCCGCATGGATCGGATCGGCCTCGTGCTCATGAGTGCCGTCGGCGACGTGGTGCATGCGTTGCCGATCGTCAATGCGCTCAAACGCCATCAGCCATCGGCGCATCTCACGTGGATCCTGCAGCCCGGGCCCGCCACGCTGGTGCGGGGGCATCCCGCGGTGGACGACATCCTGTTGTTCGATCGTCGCGGCGGCGTGGGGGCCTTCGCGGCGTTGCGTCGCGAGCTCGCCACGCGCCCGTTCGATCTCGTCATCGGCCTGCAGGTGTACTTCAAAGCCGGTGTGATCACGGGCTTCACGCAGGCCCCCGTGAAGCTCGGCTTCGATCGCGCGCGGGCGCGTGACGCCAACTGGCTCTTCACCACGCACCGGATCCCCGCACGGCCGCCACAACATGTGGCGGCGCAGTACGTGGAGTTCCTCGACTGGCTCGGCGTGCCGTCGCCGCCGCGCACGTGGGATCTCGGTCCGTGGCCGGCCGAGCGCGAGGCGCAGCGCACCTTCTTCGCGTCCATGGACCGGCCTGCCGCGGCGATCGTCGTCGGGACCAGCAAAGCCGCGAAGGATTGGCTCCCCGAGCGGTGGGCCGAGGTGTGTGACGCGTTGTATCACGACTTCGGACTCCAGCCCGTGCTGGTGGGCAGTCGTTCGCCGCGCGAGGAGCACGCCGAGCGCGTGATCATGGAACGCGCGAAGTCGCCGGTCCGCTCGGCGCTCGGCAGCGGCCTGCGCAACTTGGTGGGGATCCTCGATGGCAGCGCGCTCGCGCTCTCGCCCGACACGGGGCCGCTGCACATGAGTGTGGCGCTCGATCGTCCAGTGGTATCGCTCATCGGGTATACCAACCCCAAGCGCGTGGGGCCGGATGGTCGCTTCGCCGATCTCATGATCGACGCGTACGGGGAGCCGGGTGAGGACTACCCGCTGTCCGCGGAGTACCGAGTGGACCGCATGCCCCGCATCACCACGCGTGATGTGCTCGACAAGGTGCAGCAGTGGTCCACGACGTACCGCACATCGCACCCGCCGCGCCACGGTTGATCAGCGGCGGCGCAGGCCCTGCGTGAAATCGTAGTCCACGCCGATCGCGCGGAACAGATGCACGAGGCGTTGGAGCCCGAGCCCCATCACCGAGAAGTAGTCGCCGTCGATCCGCTCGACGATGGTGGCGCCGTACCCCTGGATGCCGTAGGCCCCAGCCTTATCGCGCGGTTCCCCGGTGGCCACGTACGCGGCGATCTCGGCGCTGGTCAGGGGGCGGAACGTGACGCTGACCTGCTCCACCGCGCTGGCCCGCGCGGCGCCCCACTGCACGGCCAGGCCCGTGCACACGATGTGCGCGCGCCCCGCGAGCGCGGCGATCATGCGCGCGGCATCGGCGTCGTCCGTGGGCTTGCCGAGGATCTCGTCGTCGCGGACGACGGTGGTGTCGGCCGCGATGATGATCGCGTCGGGTTCGTGCGCGGCGATGGCCGCGGCCTTCTCGCGCGCGAGGCGCTCCACATAGGCGACGGGTGACTCACCACCCCGCACCGACTCATCGATGTCCGCCGGCTGCACCGTGTGGACGATCCCGACGAGATCGAGGAGGTCGCGGCGGCGCGGAGACGCAGAGGCGAGGATGACGCGCAGTGGGGTCATTGTTCGAGCCACAGGGTGACGGGTCCGTCGTTCACGAGCTCGACTTCCATCATGGCGCCGAACTGGCCGGTCTCCACCGGCACGCCCTGTGCGCGCAGGAGCGCCACAAAGCGGTCGTAGAGCGGCTTGGCGAGCTCCGGGCGAGCCGCCGCGATGAACGAGGGACGGCGCCCCTTCGCGGCGTCGCCATAGAGCGTGAACTGCGACACCGCGAGCACCGCGCCGCCCACATCGGCGAGGGCGAGGTTCATCTTGTCGTCGGCATCAGCGAACAGCCGGAGGCCCGCGACCTTCTCGGCCATCCACTGTGCTTTGGCCTCGGTGTCGGTGTCGGTGATGCCGACCAAGAGGAGGAAGCCGCGGTCGATCTTCCCGACCACGTCTCCCGCGACCCGGACCTCGGCGCGGGAGACGCGCTGCAAGAGCACACGCATGCTACGGCGCGACGATGCGCGCCCAGTCCCAACCCTCGAGGCCACGCTGGTTGACGGCCTTCACGGCGATCGTCGTCCCCGCCGGCGCATCGGCGAGACGCGCGCTCAGCGACGTGACCGTCACCGTCTTGGGCTGGGAGGCGCCACGCGGGGTGTACTGCACGAGGTAGTGCGTGATCCCCTTCTCCGGACTGGCATCCCACGTGACCGTGAGCGCACCGTCCGCGCCACGCGCGGACTGTACGTTCGCCAGACGCGACGGCGACGACGCTAACAGCATCACGGTGGCCACCGTGGTCTTGCTGACCTCGGCCACGAGCTGGTGGTTGATCGTCTCCAACACATCGTGCACTTGGTGATAGTGCGGATTGCCGAGCACCGGATACGAGCCGATCCCCCCGACGATATCACCGTAGCCGTCGTACAACGCGGCCGCGTCGGTACCCTTGTAGTAGAACGCGTCGTACGTGATCAGCTTCGTGAAGCGCAGCGCCGCCGAATGCTGGATGTCCCGGATGCCGGGGTTGGAGAACCGGATGGTGTTGTCGAGCCGCTGGTCATTGGCCCACCCCACCATGTCATTGTTCAGCGCCCCCACGAACTTGAGTCCTTGCTCCTTGGATTGACGCACGAACTCGCGGCTCCCGAGCAGGCCCGACTCTTCGCCCGTGAACGACACGAACATGATGGTCGCCGGCTGGGGCCGCGTGGCGAGCACCCGCGCCGCTTCAAGGAGCGCCGCCGTCCCCGAGGTGTTGTCGTCGGCCCCGGGGCCTTCTGCGCGCGAGTCGAAGTGCGACGCGACCACGTACACGAGCTCGGGGTTCTCCGTGCCACGGACCGTCGCGATGACGTTCGCGGTCTCGATGCCCGGGCGGTTCACGCCCTGCGACGCGGTGAACGGCTGGAACGCAGAGGTCAGCCCGAAGCTGCGGTACGTCGACCGCAGATACTCGCGCGCCTTGAGATTGCCCGGTTGCGAGATGTGCTTGGAGTCGAACGCGAACAAGTCGCGCCCATAGGTGAACACGCGGTCCACGCTCACCTCGGCCACGGCGGCACGCACGGCGGCGTCGATGGGGCCATACGTCTTGGCGGCGAACGCCTTGAGGGTGCGCTCGGCGGTCAGCGCCGAGTCCACGCGCGCGACGAGCATGTCGCGCGTGACCGGGCGGGTCAGGTCAGTGAGGTAGAGATGGCGGTGCGGGGTCACCGTGTCGCCATCGCGCTCGGCAACGATGAGCAGCTTGTCGCCCGTGGCGTCCGGCACCCACTCGTACTCCGGGGCGATAGTGCGCACCGAGTTGTTGTGGAACAACTTCTGGCGCGTGCCGCTCAAGTCGTAGAGGTGCACGCGGCGATGGCGCGCCTCCCCCATCATCGCGATCAGCCGCGACTCCGAGAGGAAGCGGGGCATCAGGTCGTGCTGGATCTCGCGCGTGATCCGCCGCGGCGTGGTGTCGTTGCGACTGACCGCGTAGATCTCCCAATCCTCGCGCGGCATCATCTGAAACGCGACCGTGTTGCCATCGGGCGAGATCGCCGGGCTCGCGACCGGCAGGGTCGTCGTGAACAGCGCGGTCGGCGTGCTCCCCGCAGAGAGCGGCAGGCGCATCACCGACACATTCCCCGTGCCGCTGAGATAGGTGAGGGCCACCCCGTCCGCGGCCACCGCGATCGATCGCCCCGCGAGCCGCCGCGTGGTGCCGTCGGTCAGATCGAGGACCTCGAACGATGCCCCGCCACCCGGCACGTTGCCACCGCGACCGCCGCCACCGACGACGGCACCACCGCGGATGCCGTAGACGAGGTAGCGATCGCCCGCGACGACGAGGCCGGCCTTGGCACTATCCGTGCGCGTGAGCGCTGTCGGTGCTCCCGTGGCCCCGCGCCACGCCCACACCTGCATCGACGGCTCGCCCGGCGCACCGCCCAGCGCGTACACGGACGATCCATCGGCACTGAACGCCAATTCGCGGATCGTGTGGCCGGCGACATCGAGCGTGCGCTCGGTCCCAGCGGCGATGTCACGCCACCGCACGGCAGGTGGCTGCGGTGGCGCGCCAGCGGCGAGGTAGACCACCGCGCGACCGTCCGGCGAGAAGACCACGCTACTCCCCGTCAGCTCCGCAACGCGGCGCACCGTATCCGCGACCGCCGCGATCACCGACCGCAGGTTCGCGCCAGTGCCCGTCTCGAACACGACGTGCCGGCCGTCGCGCGACCAGCGCGGATTGCGCGCGTTCTGTGCCACTTCGATGGTGCGGTACGGCTCACCGGTGAGCTCGGCGATCTTCGAGCGGATGCCTGCGTCGACATTGCCCTGCAGCAGGGCGCGGAGCCCCTCGAGCGACGATTCATAGTCACCGGCTTCCCACTGCAGCGAGGCCCGCTGGAACTGGGCGCGCTGGGATTCGAGCTGCGCTTGTCGCCCGGCCGTATCCTGCGCCAGCGCCGGCGTGGCCACCGCGAGGAGGAGGAACAACGCGTGCTTCATCATTCCACCGTCACCGACTTGGCGAGGTTCCGCGGCTGATCGACGTTCGACCCCCGCTTCACCGCGATGTAGTACGCCAGCAACTGGAGCGGGATCGCCGCGAGCACCGGCGACAACAACTCGATGGTCTCGGGGATCCGCACTTCGTAGTCCACCAAGCCCTTGAGGGCCGGCTCCTCGCGCGACGTGATCGCGATGATGTTGCCCTTGCGCGCCTTCACCTCTTGGATGTTCGACACGATCTTCTCGAACACCGAGTCGTGCGGCGCGACGAACACCACCGGCATCATCTCGTCGATCAACGCGATGGGACCATGCTTCATCTCGGCCGCAGGGTACCCCTCGGCGTGGATGTAGCTGATCTCCTTGAGCTTCAGCGCGCCCTCAAGGGCCACGGGGAAGTTGTAGCCCCGGCCCAGGTACAAGAAGTTGGCGGCCCGCTTGAACTCCTCCGCGATCTCCTCGATGCGCTCGGCCTGATCCAGGATCTGTTGGATCTGCGCCGGGAGCGCCTCGAGCGCCCGCGCGATCTCGATGCCCCGCGTGACGGCCAGATCGCGTTTGCGGGCCAGCTTCAGGGTGATCAACGCCAGCGCCACCACTTGGCTCGTGAAGGCCTTCGTCGACGCGACGCCGATCTCGGGGCCGGCGTGCAAATAGATGCCCCCGTCGTCCTCGCGCGCGATGGTCGAGCCCACCACGTTCACCAAGCCCAGCGTCTTCGCGCCGCGCCGCTTGGCTTCGCGCATCGCCGCCAACGTGTCCGCCGTCTCACCGGACTGCGAGATCACGATGCACAGCGTGTTCGGCGACACGATCGGGTTCTTGTACCGGAACTCCGACGCATACTCCACCTCGACGGGGATGCGGCACAGCTCCTCGATCATCATCTCGCCGATGAGCGCCGAGTGCCAACTGGTCCCACAGGCCGTGATGATGACGTTGTCGATCTCGAGCAGCTCGTCATGCGACAAGTTGAGTCCGCCGAGCTTGGACGTGCCGTCTTCCACCACCAAGCGGCCGCGCATCGTGTTGGTCACGGTCTGCGGCTGCTCGAAGATCTCCTTGAGCATGAAGTGCGCATAGCCCCCGCGCTCGATCTCGGCGAGGTTCCAATCGATCCGCGACACCTCGCGGTCACGCGGCACCGAGTCGATGTCGAGGACGCGGTAGCCCGACGGCGTGACGATCGCGACATCGCCGTCATCGAGGTAGATCACCTGCCGCGTGTGCGCGAGGATCGCCGACGCATCACTGGCCACGAAGTTCTCGCCATCGCCGACCCCCACGAGCAGCGGGCTGCCCTTGCGAGCCGCGATGATCGTCCCCGGATCACGGCTCGAGAGCACCGCGATCCCGTACGTCCCCTCGACGTGCGTCAGGGCTGCGACCACGGCCTGCTCCAGCGACTCGGTGTAGAGCTCTTGGATCAGGTGCGAGAGCACCTCGGTGTCGGTATCGGACTTGAACGCATAGCCCAGCGCTTGGAGGCGATCGCGCAGGATGTTCGCGTTCTCGATGATGCCGTTGTGCACCAGCGCGATCGTGCCGTCCTGGCTCACGTGCGGATGCGCATTCCGCTCGGTCGGCGGGCCATGGGTCGCCCACCGCGTGTGCGCGATGCCGACCGTCGCCTGCACCGGCTGCGCCGCGATCGCCGCGTCAAGCTTCGCGATCTTGCCCGCCGCGCGCCGCACATGCACGGCGCCGCCATCGAACAGCGCCACGCCTGCCGAGTCGTAGCCGCGGTACTCCAGGCGCCGCAGTCCTTCCAGCAACATCGGCGTCGCTTGGCGCGGTCCGGTATATCCGACGATTCCACACATGGCTCTGAGTCGCTCTTCGAAAGGGAGGTCTACGCGAGCTTGGCGAGTTCGACGCGCGCGCGGTCCACCAGCGCCTGCGCGGCCGCCGCATCGGGCCCTTCGGCGATGACCCGCACGATCGGCTCCGTGCCGGACGGACGCACGTGCAACCACCGATCAGCCCACGTCACGCGCAATCCATCCTGCCTGTCCACTGCCGCATCGGCGAAGGCACCACGCAAGGCCGTATACACCGCATCGAGTGGCGAGCGCGGGAGGGCCAACTTGTCCTTCACGATCGCATAGCGCGGGTAGGCACCGACGATCGCCGACACGGGCGATGCCATCTGGTGCATCAACTGCAACACGAGGGCCGCACCGGCGGGCGCGTCGCGCCCCAAGTGGAGGTCGGGCAGGATCACCCCGCCGTTCCCTTCACCGCCCACCACCGCCCCCGTCCGCTGCATCGCGAGCGCGACGTTCACCTCGCCCACCGGTGCCCGCGTCACCACCGTCCCCGCCTCCGCCGCGATGTCATCCAAAATGCGGCTCGTCGACAGGTTGGTCACCACGGGGCCGACGCGCGACCCCAGCACCACCTTCGCGGCCAGCGCCAGCGTCCAATCCTCACCGATCGCGCGGCCCGTCTCATCGACCACCGCGAGGCGGTCCACATCAGGGTCCGTCGCAAGCCCCACCGCCGCCTTCGACGTGCGCACCAGCTGGCCCAAGTCACCCAGCTGCTCGGCGATCGGCTCGGGCGGTCGCGGAAAGCGGCCATCGGTCGGCATGCCGATGCCGAACACTTCGCACCCCAGCTCCGCCAACAGCTGCGGCATGATCACCCCGCCCGCCCCGTGGCAACAGTCGAGGGCCACGCGGAATCGGCGGGCTCGGATGCCGGCCACGTCGACGTACGGGAGCGCCAGCACGGCCGCGATGTGCCGCGCCACCGCGGCGTCATCAGCGACCACGGCGCCCAACTGCTCCCAGGACACATACGCGGGCCCGGCGTCCATCACCGCCCGCATCGCGGCACCGGACTCGGCATCAAGGAACAGCCCGTCCGCGCCGATGAACTTGAGCGCGTTCCACTCGATGGGATTATGGCTCGCGGTGATCGCCAGACCACCCGCCGCATGATGATGCTCCACGGCAAGCTGCACCGTGGGCGTGGGGGCCATGCCGATGTCGATGACGTCGCAGCCCACGGCTTGCAACGTCCCGATCACGACGCGGTGGAACAGCGGGCCCGACACGCGGCTGTCGCGCCCCACGACGATGGTGCGCCCCGGACCGCGACGGCGGGCCCAGGTGCCGAACGCGCCTGCGAATCGCGCGACCAGCTCGGGGGTCAGCGTCGTGCCCACCACCCCGCGCACGCCTGACACGCTCACCATCAACCCCGCAGGGAATTGCATCGAAGTCATGCCGAGGAAGCTATCGTCAACGCACGAGCGACTCCAGCGTCGTCCGATGCGGGCTCGCCCATGGCGAGGCGTCGTGCATCCTCGACGGCCCCCCCCCGCCCACCAGCGCGACGCATCGAGCCCCCCGCCTACGAGAGCGCTGCTCGGCCCGTTAACTTCGAAGCGTCTCCCCTTTCCCCACTGCCGATGACTCGTCGTACCGATGCCGATGCCCGGGGCCGCTTTGCGACCCGCGCGATCCATGCGGGCCAAGCCCCTGACCAGATGTCGGGCGCCATCATGCCGCCCATCTACCAGACGAGCACGTACGTCCACGAGGCCTTCGGACAGCATAAGGGGTATGAGTACGCCCGCGGGAAGAACCCCACCCGCGAGGCGCTGGAGCGGAACGTGGCGTCGCTGGAAGGCGCCCAGCACGGCTTCGCCTTCAGTAGCGGGATGGGCGCACTCGACTCGATCATGAAGCTCTTCAAGTCGGGTGATCACATCGTCTGTGCCGAGAACGTGTACGGCGGGACATTCCGCCTGTTCGACAAGATCCTGCAGCACTTCGGACTCCAGTTCACCTTCGTCGACACTCGGGATCCCCAAAAGATCGCTGATGCGATGCGCGCCAATACGGTCGCGGTACTGGTCGAGACGCCGACCAACCCCCTGATGCGGATCACGGACCTGAAGGCGGCGGCCGACATCGCCCACCGTGGCCAAGCGATCCTCATCGCGGACAACACGTTCGCCAGCCCGTATTTCCAGCAGCCGTTGGCCCTAGGCGCCGATATCGTCTACCACTCGACCACGAAGTACATCAACGGCCACTCTGATATCATCGGCGGGATCGCGGTGCTGAATGACGATGGGTTGGCCGAACGGCTGTGGTTCATCGCGAACGCGGCCGGTGCCGTCCCCGGTCCGTTCGACTGTTGGCTGGCCCTCCGCGGCACGAAAACGCTGAAGTTACGGATGGAGGCCCACGACGAGAACGGAATGGCGCTGGCACACTGGCTGGCCAATCGTTTAGGGCATGAGGCGGTCATCTATCCGGGCCTCGCAACGCACCCGCAGCACGAACTCGCCGCGCAGCAAATGACGGGATTCGGCGGCATGCTGTCCATCGAGTTCGGCTCTAAAGCTATTGCTGGCAAGATGTTAGAGTCCCTACGCGTGTTCTCGCTGGCGGAGTCGTTGGGTGGCGTGGAGAGTTTGGCCAATCACCCAGCCACGATGACCCATGCGTCGGTACCCGCCGATCGTCGTGATGCCCTTGGCATCACCGACGGGCTGGTGCGACTCAGCATTGGCGTCGAGGACTGCGAGGACTTGATGGAAGATCTCGACCAGGCGCTCACGGCTGCAGGGCGCTAGCGGCCGCTGGCACTAACCGCTGGCCCGCCCCGTACGGGACAACATCCTCAGCCTCGAGCTCCTTTGATGACCCGCATTCCGCTGACCCAGATCTCCTCCCGCGCGTGGGAGCACCCGGCCGACCGTGCCGCGCTCAGCGCGCTGCGGGCGATCCCCGGATTCGACGAGATCGTCCGCAAGGTCGCGGCCTTCTTTGGCGAGCGGGGGGTGCGGCATATGTTCACCGCCAACGCCGTGCGGGTGGGTCCCAGCCAGTTCCCCGAGCTCGACGCCCTCCTCACCGAGGTGCTCGAGACGATGGACTGGCCCGACCGGCCGGAGCTCTTCGTGTCGCAGACGCCGGCGGTCAACGCGTTCGCCGTGGGGTTCGATAAGCCGTTCATCGTCATGAACTCGGGACTCCTCGAGCTCCTCGATCGCGACGAGCAGCGGTTCATCATCGCGCACGAGCTGGGCCATCTCATGAGCGGCCACAGCACCTATCGCACCATCGCGATCATCGTGATGACGGTCGGGCTGAGCGGGCTGCCGTTCCTCGCCAACCTCGCGCTGTTCCCGTTCCAGATGGCGCTGCTCGAGTGGTACCGCAAGTCGGAGCTCAGCTGCGACCGCGCGGGACTCCTCGGCGTCCAAGACGTGGCCACGGCCCAACGCGCCTTCCTCAAGATGGCCGGCGGCCGCGACGCACAGGACCTCCCGGCCTTCCTCGAGCAGGCGCGCGAGTACGAAGTCGACACGGGCGTGTGGGACAAGATCCTCAAGGTGATGAACACGGCCTTCCGCGAGCATCCGTTCGCCACCGTGCGCGCCGCCGAGCTCCAGCGCTACATCGACCGCGGGGCCTACACCAAGATCCTCGCCGGCGAGTACGTGCGCCGTGACGATCCCGTCGCGCCGCCGCTCGACGAAGATCTCCGCGAGGCCGGCGACTACTACGCCGCGGCCGCGCGCGATGTGGTCGGCACCGTGGCCGATTCCATCACGCGCGCGCGCGATGCCTTCAATGACGCGTTCAAAGGACGTTCCGGACCGTGACCCGCATTCTCCTCGTTGGCAGCGGTGGGCGTGAACACGCCATCGCGTGGCGGCTGCGCCACGACGATCCCACCCTTGAGATCATCGCTGCCCCGGGGAACCCCGGGATCGCTCACCTCGCCCGCTGCATCGATGTCAGTGCCAGCAACGTCGAGCAACTCGTCGAGCTCGCCGCACGCGAGCAGGTCGACGCCGTCATCGTCGGGCCCGAGGCGCCACTCGCGCTGGGACTCGTCGATCGCTTGCGTGAGGCGCGCATCCCCGCCTTCGGACCCACGGCCGCGGCGGCGCAACTCGAGACGTCCAAGCGCTTCGCGAAAGACCTGATGGCGACTGCGGGCGTGCCCACGGGCCGCGCCACGTCACACACCGATGCGGCATCGGCCATCGCCGCCGCCCGCTCCCTCGGCGCGCCCGTCGTGATCAAAGCATCCGGCCTGGCCGCGGGCAAAGGCGTCGTCATCGCCGAATCACTCGACGACGCCGAGCGCACCATTCGCGACATGATGGATGGGCGCACCCTCGGCGATGCCGGTGCCGAAGTGTTGATCGAAGAGTTCCTCACGGGCGAAGAGCTGTCGCTGTTCGTCATCACCGATGGACGCCACGCGATGCCGCTGGTCGCCGCCCAGGATCACAAGCGATTGCTGCCTGGCGATCGGGGCCCCAACACCGGCGGCATGGGCGCGTATGCGCCCGTCGCGATCGCCACGCGCGAGGTCATCGCCACAGCGATGCGCGACGTCGTCGAGCCCGCGCTCGCGGCGATGCGGACGCGCGGGATCCCGTTCACCGGGCTGCTGTATGTGGGCTTGATGCTCACGCCGACCGGCCCGAAGGTCATCGAGTTCAACTGCCGCTTCGGTGATCCAGAGACGCAGGCGGTGTTACCGCTGCTCGAGGGCTCCCTGCTCGAGAC
>JBEIVF010000240.1:0-2811 GCA_040374005.1 Gemmatimonadaceae bacterium
ATGGCGTCGCTGATCATGGGCACGTGGTTCTTCGCGTCGGCCACGGGCAACTTCGTGGCGGGGCTCATCGCGGCCGCCACGGGCTCGGAGCGCGCGTCCGGCGAAGGCGCCAACGCGCAGGTGGTGCTCGATGTGTACCAGCAGATCGGCTACATCGCCGTGGGCGTGGGCCTGGTCGTGTTGGTGATCTCGCCGCTGGTCAAGAAGCTGATGCACCTCGACACACTCCGCGACGACGCCGCCGCGGCACACTAGAACATCGCACGGCGCTGCGCGTCGGCCAGCGCCTGTGTGATCGCATGTGCAGGGCGCGTGAGGACGTGGACGGTGGGTTCGTCCTCGACCACGCGCCCTTCGTGCATCACCACCACGCGGTCGGCGATCTGCGGCACCCGCGCGAGATCGTGCGTCACGAACACCGTCGTGAGGCCCCGCGCCGTGGCGATGGTCGCGAGACGATCGACGATGCGCGCGGCCGACACCGGGTCCAGGGCCGAGACCGGCTCGTCCAGGATCAGCACGTGGGGATCCACGATGAGGGCGCGCGCGATGGCGACGCGCTGCTGCTGACCCGTGGAGAGTTGGTGCGGGAAGCGCGTGGCGTGCGCGGCGGTGAGGCCCACCTCCTCCAACGCCCGCGTGATGCGACCCTCATCGCGGAGCGCGTGGGCGCGGAGTGCTTCGCCGAGACTGTGCGCGACCGTGAGCCGCGGATCGAGCGAGCGCCCAGCGTCCTGCATCACCCACTGGACCTCGCGGCGCGGCGCGCCGAGCAGCGCGCGCACGAGCGTGCTCTTGCCGCTCCCCGTGCGGCCCACGAGCGCCACGCGTTCACCCGTGTGGATGGTGAGCGAGACATCGTGTAGCGCGGGCACGCCGTCGTACGCCACCGTCGCATGGCGCACGGCGAGGATGGGCGCGCCGCGGGCCGTGTTCGTGGGGGGGAACACGTCGGGGATGCGCGGCCACGCGGCGACGAGCGATCGCGTGGCCGCGTGATGCGGCGTGCGCCACACGGAGGCCGCCGCGCCGTGTTCGACCGAACGCCCGTCGTGCACCACCACGGCGTGGTCCGCCACCGCGGCCGCCACGTCGAGGTCGTGCGTGACGAGGAGGATCGAGGTGCCGTGCTCCGCACGGATGCGACGGAGGAGCGCGATCACCTCGCTGCGGCTCATCGCATCGAGCGCGGCGGTGGGCTCATCGATGACCAAGACGTCAGGGTCGCGGAGCAGGGCGAGCGCGAGCGCCGCCCGCTGTTGCTCACCGCCCGAGAGTTGGTGCGGATACCGCTGCGCCATCCGCGCGGGTTCGGTGAAGCCCACGAGGGCGAGGGCCTCCGCGAGACTGGCGCTCGTGGGCGGCGACAACGCGCGGATGATCGCCGCCTGATCCACGAGTCGTCGCAGCGGATCCAGTGCGCGTCCCGCCGCGGCGGGCACCACGCCGAACGTGGTGGCTCGCCACGTCGGCAAGGCCGCGTCCGTGATCGCGTGCACCTCGGTGCCGTGCACGAGGATGGACCCCTGGGCAGCGAGCCCTACCGGTAGCAGCCGGAGCACGGCCAGCACACTCAACGTCTTGCCACTCCCCGACTCGCCCACGATCGCGGTCGCACCGCCGGCCTCGACGGTCAACGACACGTCGTGCACGAGGGTCGCCGCCGCGGAGGCGATGCGCAACGCGCGGATCTCGAGGAGCGCGCTCACGCGCGTCCCTCGCGCCGCGGGTCAGCACTCTCGCGTGCGCCATCGGCGATCGCCGTGAACGCGGCGCTCGCGATCAGCAGGGGGATGCCCGGGCCGACCCACAACCACCACGACCACGTCGCTGACGAAACGGCCGAGGCGAGCATCGTGCCCCAGCTCGCCTGTGGGAGGGCGATGCCGAGCCCGATGGCCGCAAGGCCCGCGTCGAGCACCAGCGCCTGCGAGGCGGCGAGCGCTGCGGCCACGCTGGCGTGACCGATCGCCACGGGCAGGATATGCACCCAGGCGACGCGCCCCTCACGCATGCCGAGCGCGCGCGCCGCCTCCACCCATGGAGCGCGCGTGATCGCGCGCACATCAGCGCGCACGAGCCGACTCGTGGCCATCCATCCGGTGGCGCCGAGGACGAGGCCGAGCGCGAGGGCGGTGCGGTCGCCCCCGAACCCGATGATGATCAGCAGCAGCAGGACGCGCGGGATCGCGAGGAGCACATCGACCACGCGCATCATGAGGGCGTCGAGCCATCCACCACGCCAGCCGGCCACGACACCCCAGGTGAGACCGAGTGTGAAGGCCACGGACGCCGCCAGCGCTGCGATGCCCAGCGACACTCGGGCCCCCGTGAGCACCCGCGCGAGCACATCGCGGCTCAGGGCGTCCGTGCCGAGCCAGTGGGCGGTCGAAGGTGGCAAGAGCGCGAGGGCGCTGGGATCGGGCTGTGCGCGCGGATCGATGCCGAGCACCAGCGGCCCGATCATGGACACGCTGACCAACACGGCCAGCGTGCTCGCGCCGATGACGAGGCGCGGCTCGTGCCGCAGGCGATCGCGCCAGCGCGACTCAACCATCCGCATCACGGAGACGGGGGTCGAGCCAGCGATGCAGCACATCAGTGATCGTCGACCCGGCCACGACCAACACGGCGCTCAGGGCCACGCACGTCGCCACGAGCGGCGCATCGCGGCGCGCCACACCGGTGGCGATCAGTGATCCCATGCCCGGCCACGCGAAGAGGCGTTCGACGAGGACCGCGCCGCCGACCAACGCCGGTAGGGCGAGGCCGAGCAACGCGACCAACGGTGCCAGCGCGTGCCGACTCAGC
>JBEIVF010000208.1:0-3419 GCA_040374005.1 Gemmatimonadaceae bacterium
GCGGGAACGCCGAGGATCGTCGCCTCCATCGCGGCGGCGATCGTGCCGGAATAGGTCACGTCGTCGGCAAGGTTGCCGCCCCGGTTGATGCCCGAAAGGCAGAGCGTGGGCGGCTTGTCGCGCATGATCTCCTGGATCGCGAGCATCACGCAGTCCGTCGGCGTCCCGTCCACCTGCCACCGTTGCTCACCGCGCTTCACCGGCCGCAGCGGGTGATGCAACGTGAGGGAATGGCTGGTCGCACTCTGCTCGCGGTCGGGGGCCACGGTCCACACATCACCCAGCGGGGCCGCGGCGCGGGTGAGCACCTCGAGACCGTGCGCGAGGATGCCAGCGTCATTCGACACCAAGAACCGCATCAGCCGTGACCTGCATCGGTGAGAGGACCAGTGAGCAACGCACGCAGCTCACCGAGTTCAGCTTCGACATGCGCGAGCGTCTCGGCCCCCAACGCCGCACGCGCTGAGCCCTTGAGCGCGCCACCCTTCCGCAACTCGTCGAGCTTCTGCCGCGCGCCGTCGATCGTATAGCGCTCGGTGTACAACAAGTTCTTCACGAGGAGGATCAGCTCGATCTCGCGCCGCTGGTAAGCGCGGTTCCCCGAGCGTGTCTTGGCCGGCGACAAGAACCGGAACTGACTCTCCCAGTACCGCAGGACGTGCGGCTTGAGGTCGGTGAGCGCACAGACCTCGCCGATGGAGAAGAACTCCTGGATTGGCTCGCCGCGAGACGCCATTAATCCTGCTCTCCGCGCAGTCCGCGCGTCATCAGGGAACGCAGCGCGCTGCCTGGCGACGCCCCGTCGAACAGGATGCCGTGGACCGCCGCGATGATCGGCATGTCGACGCCACGAGCCGAGGCCAGCGCGTGCGCGCTCTGCGCGGTCGGCACGCCCTCCGCGACCGTCTCGCGCCCCTGCTGCGCTTGGGCCAGCGTCTGCCCCTCGCCGAGCGCGACGCCGAGGGTGCGATTACGGCTGAGCGGCCCCGTACACGTCAACACGAGATCCCCAACGCCCGCGAGCCCGGCAAAGGTCAGCGGATCGGCGCCCAGCACCGCCCCCAGGCGTGCCATCTCGGCGAGCCCGCGCGGGATCAGGGCGGCGCGGGTGTTGTAGCCGAGGCCGAGGCCATCGGCCATGCCGACCGCGATGGCCATGACGTTCTTCAACGCACCGCCCAACTCGACCCCCGTCACATCGTGGTGCGTGTACACCCGGAACAGGTCGTTGCTGCAGAGCGCCTGCACATGCTGAGCCGCCGCCGGGTCCTCACTGGCCGCGACCACCGCCGTCGGCTGGCGCGCCGCGACCTCCGCGGCAAAGCTGGGGCCAGAGAGCGCGACGACCGTGCGACCAGGGGCTTCCTGGGCCACCACGTCGGTCATCAACGCGAAGGTCTCGGCTTCGATGCCCTTGGTGGCGACGACCAAGAGCGCGGCCGCGTCGAGATGCCGAGCACTCTGCCGCACGACCCGCCGCAGCACCGACGAGGGCGCCACGTAGAGCACGACGCGCGCACCGGTCACGGCGGCCGCGAGATCGCTGGTCGCCCGGAGCGATGGCGCGAGCGAGATGCCGGCGAGGAAGCGCGTGTTCTCGTGCGCCGTACTGATGGACGCCGCCACGTCGGTCTCGTAGGCCCACAGCGTCACCGCATGGCCATTGCGGGCCAACAGGTCAGCGAGCGCCGTGCCCCACGCGCCCGCGCCAACGACCGCGATCTGCGTCATGATGCTCCTCCGGCTCGTCCGAGCCGTGATTCGGTGCCGCGCCGCAGTCGGCCGATATTGGCTCGATGCGCGATCACGATGAACAGCGCCACGAGCACACTCACGAGGAACACGGGCGCGGTGGTGCCGAGCGTCACGGCCACCGCTGGCGGGAGCACCAATGCGGCCACGATGGACCCCAGCGACACGAAGCGGGTGGCGACGACCACGATCACGAATGAGCTGACGGCCACCGCGAGCGCGATCGGCGCGAGTGCCAAGAACACGCCACTCGCCGTGGCGACCCCCTTCCCTCCTCCCCGACCCAGCAGGAAGATCGGTCGCGCATGCCCGGCGATGGCCAGCATGCCGAAGCTGAGCGGCCACCACTCCGAGACCGCGACGGTGAGCACGGTGGGCAGGACGGCGACCGGGATCCAGCCCTTGGCCGCATCCAGCAGCAGGACGATCAGCGCCGGCAACGCCCCGAGCTCACGATACACATTGGTCGCACCGAGATTCCCCGACCCGACCGTGCGCAGATCCACTCCCTTGAGCAGGCGACCGGCCAAGTACGCCGACGGGAAGGACCCGATCACGTACGAGGCGACGAGCGCGAGCCACGGCGTCATCTATTCGGCCGCGCTCTTGCGACGCAACAGGATCTGCAGCGGCGCGCCCGTGAAGCCGTACGCCTCGCGGAAGCCATTGTGCAGATAGCGGATGTAATGCTCCACGACGAGATCGGGCGCATTGCCGAACACCGCGATGGCGGGTGGCGCCGTTTCGACCTGCGTCGCGTAGTTGAGCTTCACTTCGCGGCCCGCGGCCTGCGGCGGCTGGCGACGCGCGAGCAACTCCTGCAGCGTGTCGTTGATCTGCGACGTGGAGACGCGCTTATTGCGCTCTTCCTCGAGCATCAGCAACAACTCGAGCATCTTCGAGACGCGCTGCCCCGTCAGGGCCGACGTGAACAGGAACGGCACCCACTGGAGGTACGGCGCCTTGTCGCGGCACGACTTCTCGAACTTGGCGGCCGACTTGTCGTCCTTCTCGTACAGGTCCCACTTGTTGACGACGATCATCATCGAGCGCCCCGCTTCCCAGGCGAGCGTGGCGATCTTGAGGTCCTGGTTATGCAGGCCCTCGGTCGCGTCGATCACGAGCACGCACACATCGGACCGCTCCAGCGCCCGGCGGGTCCGCAGGGTGGAGTAGAACTCCACGCCATCGTCCACGCGCGCTTGGCGACGCAATCCCGCGGTGTCCACGAACGTGAACGTGCGGCCGTGATAGACCATCGGCGTGTCGATCGCATCGCGCGTGGTCCCCGCGACTTCGGACACCACCAGACGCTCCTCGCCCAGCAACGCGTTCACCAACGACGACTTGCCGACGTTCGGTCGGCCGACGACCGCGATGCGCAGCGCCTCGGTCTCCGGTTCGTCGCCTTGCGGCAACGCCCAGACGACCTGGTCGAGCAGATCGCCCGTTTGCTTGCCGTTGATGGCCGACACGGGGTTCGGATCGCCGGCACCCAGCGAATAGAACTCGTAGTAGTCCGTGATCGAGGGGTCATCCACCTTGTTGACGACCAACAGCCATGGCTTCTGACTGTGGCGCAGCATCTCCACCAAGCGGGTGTCCTGCGGGTGCAGGCCCAGCTTGCCGTCGACGATGAGCATAATCTCGCCCTCGGCCAGATCGCC
>JBEIVF010000299.1:0-1924 GCA_040374005.1 Gemmatimonadaceae bacterium
GCGACGTGGCGATCGACATGTATCTCACCGCGTTCGAACGCGCGATGGCCAAGGTGCCTCGCGCCGATGCGCGTCCCAAGATCACGCACTGCACGCTCGTCAACGACGACCTCGTGCGCCGTATGAAGGCGCTCGATGCCATTCCGGCGATGTTCACAACCTACGCGTACTACAACACCGACAAGTTCCCGTTCTACGGCGAAGCGATGATGCAGCACTGCATGGCGTTCCGCACCATGCTGGATGCGGGCGTACACGCGACGGCGGGCTCCGATTTCAGCCCGGGCCCGTTCGCGCCACTGATGGGCATTCAGGGGATGGTCACGCGCACGGGATGGGATGGCACCTCGTGGGGCGTGAACCAGCGCATCAGTGTGGATGAAGCGATTCGCGTGAACACACTGAACGGCGCATACGCGTCCCACGAAGAGCACAGCAAGGGCTCCATCGCCGTGGGCAAGCTTGCAGACTTCGTCATGCTCGCCGACGATCCGCACACCGTGAAGGCCGAGACGATCAAGGACATCGCGATCGTGCGTACCGTGGTGGGCGGCACGACGATGTACGAGGGCTGACGGGCACCGAAATCAGCCGCTGGGGCATCCCGCCTTACTTCGTTCGAAGCGGGGCCCGAATCGCGCGTCCAGGCCGTGCGGCGGTGAGCTTCCCGCCGTCGACTACCAATTGGCCGCCAACGATTACGTACGGAACTCCCGCCGATGGAATCGTCGCGTCCTCGTAGGTCGAGTGGTCGATCACCGTCGCGGGGTCGAAGACGGTAAGGTCGGCGTCAGCACCGGCCCGCACACGCCCCTTCTGCACCATCGCCGGCACACGCGCCTCGAGCCGCTGCGCGGGCATCAACGTCATCTTACGGAGCGCGTCCATGAGCGGCAGCGCTTTCTCTTTGCGCACGTACTTGCCGAGCACTTTGGAGAAGCTGCCGGACGTGCGCGGATGGCCGCGTCCGTTCTCGATGTAGCCGTCGCTCGCGATCATGGCGAGCGGGCTCAGAATCGCCATCCGCGTCTGGTCTTCGCTGCGCCCGTGGATAATCACTGTTCCGCCCTTCACGCGCGCCTCGCCAAACGTCTTGCGCGTGAGCCGCGCCCCAGATGACACCAGTTGGTGCAACGGGAAACGCGCGTCGGGCCAGGTGCGCCAATCGTCGAACAGCGCCGATGTGATCTCCGTCATCCCGGCGCCATACGGGTACGCCTCGACCGTCACGTCCTGCCCGGCGTCTCGCGCTGCCGTGATGTGCTCGAGAAACGCCGGCAGCAGCGTGTCGGCGCTGGAGTTGATGTGCACGAAGTGCAGCTTCGCACCACCAGCTTTCGCCGCCGCGATTGTGGAATCGAGCCCGGCGATGCCACCGCGCATATGGATGTGTGCGGACGCGTTGCCGCCGCCGGCCACGCGAAACATGCGTTCGATCTCCGCCATGTTCGCGCCTGGTGTGTATGCGCTGCCGAATCCGACCGCCACGGCCCCCTCAGCGAGCCCTCGGCGAAGGATCGCCTCCATTTCGGCCTGCTGCGCGTCCGACGCACTGCCGCTCCCTCCCACGCCGGCCGGGAGTAGCCCGGTGCCCGGGTCGTGCAGCACCTGCATGCGCGCCTTGATATGGCCGATGCTCGCGCCATAGTTGACGATCTGCCCCTTCTCGCGTTCGGCATACCATGTCGCGATGTCGCCGGTCCCGACTTCGATCTCGAGCGCGGACGTGACGCCGTCCCGCACCATCAGGCCGTACGACTCCTCGTTCTGTCCATGCTCGTGGAGGTCGATGAAACCCGGGGCGACCACGAGGCCCGTCGCGTCGACGACGCGCATCCCCTTGAGGGTGCCCTCCGAGATCGCCACGATCTTCCCGCCAGTGATCCCAACGTGGCGCACGCCATCGAGGCCAGACTCCGGGTCC
>JBEIVF010000154.1:0-4981 GCA_040374005.1 Gemmatimonadaceae bacterium
AGCAGCGAGCAATACGTGAGCCCACCGCCGAACGCCGGCATCAAGATGGTCGCGCCGGGCTGCACGCGGCCCGCCTCCAGCGCTTCGACCAACGCCACCGGCACCGTCGCCGCGCTCATGTTGCCGTACTTCTGCACCGTGAGCATCACCTTCTCCATCGGCACGCCCGCGTACTTGGCCACCGACTCGATGATGCGCAGGTTGGCCTGGTGCGGCACGACGAGATCGATCTGCTCCGCCGTCACACCGCCCTGCGCCATCACGCGCTTGGACGCATCGGCCATCGCATGCACCGCGCGCTTGAAGATCACTTGGCCGTCAAAATCCCACAGCGTGTCGCCATACGTGATGCCCAGCCCCGAGTAGCCGCACCCGAAGCCGCGCACACGCAAACTGGCCCGTGCCTCGGCGTCGCAGCCGAGCACCGCACCGAGCATGCCCTCTTCGTTGTCCGACGCTTGCAACACTACGGCCGCGGCGCCATCACCGAAGAGCACCGCCACGTTGCGGTTGCTCCAATCCATGTAGCGACTGATCAGCTCCACACCGATCACCACCGCGCAGCGCACCTGTCCCGTGCGGATCATCGCCGTCGCGGTCGCTAAGCCGTAGCAGAAGGAGGTGCATGCGGTGTTGAGGTCCATCGCCGCGGCGTTGGTGGCGCCGAGCGAGGCCTGCACGCCTGACGCACTGTTGGGGCAGAGCTCTTCGTTGCTCACCCCGCCGTAGATGATGAGATCGATGTCGCTGGCCGTGAGCCCCGCACACGCGATGGCGCGCGCGGCCGCCGTGGAGGCGAGCTCGACGGCACTGACATGGGAGATCCGTCGCTCCTTCATCCCCGTCCGCGACGTGATCCACTCGTCGTTGGTGTCGAGGAAGGTCGCGAGGTCGTCGTTGCTGAGTACCGCAGGGGGCATGCACGCCCCCCACCCAGTGATGGCGGCATAGGTCGTCATAGTGCCCAGAAACTAATGCGCGTCGCTGGGCGCCGTGTCACGGTCGGGGCGGAGCGCGCGCATGACCGTGCTGCCGGCCCCCAGCGACCCGAGCAGGATGTACAGGTAGTACGAGTAGAAGCGCCACCAGATCAGCGCCGTGGCCAGCACCGCTGGGGTCAGGGTCCCCGCCAAGGCCATGGCGAACCCGTACTCCACCACGCCTCCACCCCCGGGCGCCGGCGCCGCCACGCTCCCGTACAGCAGGATCAGGGGCCAGAGCACCAGCGGCGCCAGCTCCACCGTGCGGTCGATGCTCCACACCAACACCGGTAACCACGACAGCCGGAGCGCCACGTGCACCACCGAGGCCACGAACGAGGCCAGCATCCACGACCGGCTGGCCGACGTCAGCGCCTGCACTCCACCCCGCAAATGCCGCAGCGACAACTGGATGCGCCGCCAATGCCCCGCGTGCAGCCCGAGCCGCTTCACCCACGCGGGTGTGGGCCCGCTGGCGTTGCGCCGCGACAACACATAGCCCGCCACCCCCAGCCCGATCACGAACGAGGCGTAGCCCACGATCACCCCGATGATCAAGCCGAGCGTGGTGCCGCTGCCGCGAAAGAAGAACCAGAAGCCGAACGACAGGACGATCAACGACCCCAGTTCGAGCAACAGCTCGAGGAACAGCACCAGCAGGATGTTCGTCGTCGGCATGCGCGCCTCGACGAGCACGAGGAACCGCGCGGGCTCTCCGCCGCTGCGCCCGGGCGTGACATTGCCCGCGAAGTCACCCCCGAGGCACACCCGGAGCGAGGTCCCGAACGTCAGCGGGATCGACAGTGCCGCCGCACTCAAGCGGATCTTCAACGTGCGCGCGAGGATCTCGGCCCCCACCAAGCCGAACGTGAGCGCGTGCGCCCACAGGGGGATCGACGGGAGATCGGTACCCCGCGCCCACTGGCTCCACACGATCCACCCCGACACGCCGAACATCGCGCCGAACGACAGCACGATCAGGACCCACCGCGATCGCCGCATCCCGCCTCGGGGAGTCAGCCGCGCTCAGCGCGCGGGAATGGTCCAGAAATCCACGCGACCCGCGTCGAACAGCGGCACGGCGAACTGGCCGCGCACCGTGTCCACGCCCAGGTCGGCCGGCGACGGCAATCCCGTCACGAACGGTGCGAGGGTCGTGCCATCGAGCACGTGCACCGTCGAGTCGGTCCAGCTACTGATCAACAACCGCCCGTCGCCGAGCACGGCCACGCCGTCGTAGCCACCGGGGCCCGACGCGATCGAGTCGGCCGTCGTGGTGCCCGGCGCGAACGCGTAGATCGTTGGGCTGCCGAACGGCACCATGACGATACGGCCATTGGCATCGTCCATGGCGAGGCCATTGGGGCCGATCGGCGTGTCGAACGTCATGGCCGTGCTGATCTCGCGCCCGACGAGCTTGAAGATCCGGTCCGGACCCGGATGCGTCGTGCCGTCGGCCGTGATCCGGATGCCGGTGTCCGTGATGTAGATCGCGCCATCGGAGCCGCGCACTGGATCGTTCAAGAACACCGCGCCCGGCACGTCCACCGTGGCCACCACCGCGCCGGTCACCACATCGAACGCGCGCACGGCGTCGATGTCGGCCACCCACAGCGTGTCGCCCACGAGGATCATGCCCTTGGGGGCATGGAGCACCGCGCCGTTGACGCCGCCGGCGATGAAGAACGTGTCGACCGTCGCGAGGTCACCGCTCACGCGCGTGATGAACCCGTTGCCGTCCTTCTCGGAGGGCACGCCGTTGATGTTGCTGATGTACCACACATCGCGGAGCGCATCGTACCGCGCGCTCTCCGGGACCTTGAGGCCCCCGATCTCGCCCACCTTCTCGGGCGCCACCGGCGTGATGGGCGTCGCGGAGCCACCACACGCCGCGAGGGCGAGGGCGAAGATCGGCAGGGCGATGGTCGGGCGCATCGGGGGCGGAGAAAGAGGAGGTGTTCGCTCTGAAAACTACCGTCTCGCGCCGCCGGCGGGTGGGTGAGACTTGCGCGGCCCTGAGAGTGGGGCGAATGTCGAGGACGGACTCCACACTCAACTCCCCCTCCTGTGTCCACGTTCTCCCGCTCCACCGTGCGTCGCGCCCTCCTCGGCGCGCTCCTCGCCGCCCTGCCGCTGCCGGCGGTCGCGCAGGCCCCCGCGGTCGACACCGCCGCCTTCAAAGCCCTCAGTTGGCGCAGCGTCGGCCCCTTCCGCGGTGGCCGTTCGGTGGCCGTGGCCGGCGCCACGCAGCGCCCGCTCGACTACTACATGGGCACCGTCGGCGGCGGCGTCTGGAAGACGGAGGACGCTGGCCTCAGCTGGCGCCCCACCTCGGACGGCTTCTTCGGCGGCACGATCGGGGCGCTGGCCGTGGCGCCGAGCAACAATGACATCGTGTGGGCAGGCGGTGGCGAGACGCACATTCGCGGCAACACCTCGCACGGCGATGGCGTGTGGAAGTCCACCGACGCCGGCAAGACGTGGACGCTGATGGGACTCAAGGAGACGCGCCATGTCGCGCGCATCCGCGTGCACCCGACCAATCCCGACATCGTGTATGTGGGCGCGCTGGGTCATGCGTTCGGGCCCAACCCCGAGCGCGGTGTGTTCAAGACCACCGATGGGGGCCGCACGTGGAACAAGATCCTGTTCCGCAACGACTCCACCGGCATCAGCGACTTGATCATGGATCCCAATGATCCCGAGACGTTGTACGCCGCGTTCTGGCACGCGTATCGCACGCCGTGGATGCTCAACAGCGGCGGCCTGGGTGGCGGCTTGCTCAAGAGCACTGATGGCGGCCGCACCTGGACGGAGCTCACCAACAACATCGGCCTGCCCAAGGGCATCTGGGGCAAGGTCGGCCTCGCCGTGTCGCCGGCCAAGTCGTCGCGCGTGTGGGCGATCATCGAGCATGACTCGGGCGGTGTGTTCCGCTCCGATAACGGTGGACAAACGTGGGAGCGTATCAACGAAGACCGCAATCTGCGCCAGCGGGCGTGGTACTACTCCAAGCTGTATGCGGATCCGAAGGACACCAATGTGGTGTACGTGCTGAATGTCTCGTTCTTCAAGTCCACCGACGGTGGCCGCACCTACAGCTCGATCGAAACGCCGCACGGCGACAACCACGATATGTGGATCGCGCCCAATGATGGCCAGCGCATGATCGAAGCCAACGACGGCGGCGCCAACGTGTCGCTCAACGGCGGCCTGAGCTGGACCGACCAAACGTTCGCTACCGCGCAGATGTACCACGTGTCCACGACCAACCACTTCCCGTACTGGATCTGTGGCGCGCAACAAGACAACTCCACCATCTGTCTGCCGTCGCGCGAGTCGGGCGGCATCACGATGGCGACGGCCAAGTATCCCGGCGGTGGTGAGTCGGGCTATGTCACGTCGCGCCCCGATCGCCCCGACATCTTCTTCGCTGGTTCGTACGGCGGCTTGCTGACGCGCAAGGATATTCGCACCGGTCTCTCGCGCACCATCACCGCGTGGCCCGATAACCCCATGGGCTACTCGTCGGAAGACATCAAGTACCGCTTCCAGTGGACCTTCCCTATCGTCACGTCGCCGCACGATCCGAACGTGCTCTATGTTGGCGGCTCGCAGCTGTTCCGCTCGCGCGACGAGGGCGGCTCGTTCGAGATCATCTCGCCGCCACTCGCGCGGCGCGATCCGCGCACCATGGGCCCGTCGGGTGGGCCGATCACGCGCGACCAAACGGGCGTCGAGACCTACGGCACCATCTTCACGTTCGCCGAATCGCCGGTGCAGAAGGATCTGTTCTGGGCCGGCACCGATGACGGATACGTGCAGCTCTCGCGCGATGGTGGGAAGACCTGGACCAACGTGACACCGCGCGGCATCGGTGACTTCACGCGCATCTCGCTGATCGACGTGTCGTCGTTCGATGCGGGCACGGCGTACTTGGCCGGCAATCGCTTCCAGCTCGACGACTTCACGCCGTCGCTGTGGAAGACCACCGACTTCGG
>JBEIVF010000205.1:0-3512 GCA_040374005.1 Gemmatimonadaceae bacterium
GAAGAGATGGCCAAGCGCGGCCGCGAAACGCTGCGCTTCGGCCCCATGAAGCCCGTCGGGCTCACCGATCCGCGCACGGGCAAGCGACCGTGGGCCGTGTTGCAGCTCCGCCGTGAGGATCGCGCGGGGCGGATGTGGAATTTGGTGGGCTTCCAAACGCGGATTCGCATTCCGGAGCAGGCGCGCGTGTTCCGCATGATCCCGGTCCTGGCCAACGCCGAGTTCCTGCGGTTCGGCTCCATCCATCGCAATGCGTATCTCAACACGCCGGCCACGCTCACGTCCGCGCTCACGCTGCGCGATGATCCACACACGTTCATCGCGGGGCAGATCACGGGCGTGGAGGGCTACACCGAGAGCACGGCCACGGGCGTGCTCGCGGGCATCAACCTCTCGCGTGTGCTGCACGGCGAGGCGCCGGTGATCCCACCGCCGACGACGATGCTCGGGGCGTTGCTGCGCTACATGGCCGAGGCCGACCCCAAGCACTTCCAGCCCATGAACGCCAACTTCGGCTTGATGGAAGAGTTGGCGTTCCCGCCGCGTGACAAGATGATCAAGCGCGAGCGGTACGCCGAGCGCGCCTTGGCAGTGATCACCGCGTGGCGCGACACGCACGCCCTCACCGCGGCGCTCGCGTGAGTGACGACGCGCCGTTGCCGACGGAGCTCGCGAGTTTTCTCGAGCACCTCGCCAAGGAGCGCGACCTCTCGCCGCACACCATCACGGCGTACCGGCGCGATCTCACCACGTTCGCCACGTTCGTGGGGGCGCAGATGGGCACTGCGGAGTGGCGCTGGGACGCGATCGACCGCCTCGTGATGCGCGGCTTCCTTGGCCACCTCTCGCGCAGTGGGCTCTCCAAGCGCTCGTCGGCACGCGCGCTCAGTGCGGTGCGTTCGTTCTACAAGTGGATGCACCGCGAGGAGTTGGTCGAGACCAATCCGGCGCGCACCGTCAGCGCGCCCAAGATCGACAAGCATCTGCCGGGGTATCTGGACCGCGCACAGGTGGAGACACTGCTCACCGCGAGTGCCACGCGTGCGCAGGGCGGGCGATACACGGACATTCGCACCCATGCGGTGCTGGAGTTGTTCTACTCGTGTGGGCTGCGACTCTCCGAACTCGCCGGCATCGACCGCGCCGATCTGGACTTGCTCACCGGCCAAGTGAAGGTGCGCGGGAAGGGGCGGAAGGAGCGCATCGTCCCCGTGGGGAAGGCGGCGCAGCTCGCGCTCCGCAGTTACGAGTCGGCCCGGGACGAGTTGATCCGTCGGTTGGGCCCGAAGGCGGATCGTCGTGCGGTGTTCTTGTCCGAGCGTGGCAAGCGGCTCGATGTGCGCTCCATCCAGACGGGCGTCGTGCGTTGGCTGCAGCAGGTGGACGAAGGGCAGGGGCTCAGTACGCACGCGCTGCGTCACACCTTCGCCACGCACTTGCTCGACGCGGGGGCCGATCTGCGGGCCGTGCAGGAGCTGTTGGGGCACGCGTCGGTGAGCACCACGCAGATCTACACGCACACCAGCGTGGAGCGGCTCAAGGCGGTGCACCGGCAGGCGCATCCGCGGGCGTGACCTAGGACAACAGATTCAGCGCTTGATCTGCAGGGCCATGGCCCCGCGCAGTCCGATCACCAAGTCAGCCCCTTCGAAACTGGACACCGTGACGGTGGGGCTGAGTTGGAGCCACTCGTCGAACCGGAACCCGAGACCGAAGGTGAACACGCCGCCGGTATCGCGTTCGGTGATGTCCTCGGTGGTCCCCACGCCCTGCAGGAACGCCGTGTACGTGGTCAGGCGGATGATGCCGTACGGCACGATCGAGATGTACCGCTCGGGGGCGAGCTGCGCCCCGAATCCCATGCCGACACCGTACTCCTCAACGCTGGGCTTGAACACATCACCATTGAGCCGGGTGAACTCCGAGCCACGATCGATGCCCGCGGTGGCGAACGGGCAGAACTCGAGGATGTCCTCGGTGAGCCGTTGGGTGCCGATGGTGATCGAGCCACCCTGTGAGGTGCGCTCGGGGCTCCGGTAGCTGTCCCAGCCCACGCTGGCCCCGGTGATCAGTTTGCCGCCCCACCAGCCGACGGTGGAGCCGAGGCCGAGCCCGTAGCCGTTCCCGTCAGCGGCGGCGCCAACAGTGACGTTCAGCGGCCCCGAGGCGAAGGAGGGGTTGCCGAGGCAGGTCTGGGCAGCCGCGACCGTGGGGAGGGCGGCGAGGGCGGTCACAGCGAGCAGGCGGCGGAGCATCATCGGCGTCTCTAGGGAATGGCTGATGGTAATACTACCCTCGGAGCGCAGGGATTTGTCACTGGTCGAGGGGCCAAAAGCAGAACGCCGCCGGACCCCCGAAGGGATCCGGCGGCGTTCGGTGCTACCAGGTGCTTACATCCCGCCCAGAGGGAGGGAGATGCGGAGGCCGAGGAGCTCGCTGGAGCCTTCCTGCGACGTGAAGTCGAGCGACGGCGCGAGGACGATGCCGTTGGTGAGGCGGAACGCCACGCCCACGCCGTAGCGGAGCCAGCCGTTAGCGTCGCCCTCGCTCGGCTTGGCGTAGTTCAAGCCGATCGAACCGAATGGGGCCAAGGCGAAGGCGCCACCTGACATCGCTTCAAAGCTGGCCGCGAGCGACAGGCCGGCGTTGATGTCCTTGAGTTCGGTGCGGTACGACAGGTCGCCCACCGGGCACCAGTTGATCTTGCCCGTCGAGCGCTGCACGCCGAACAGGCCGCCGACCGTGATCGGGGTCACATCGGCACCGTCGATGGTCGTAAAGCCCGCATTGATGCCCGCGAAGTGACCGCCGTCCTTGCCCATGTTCAGCTGGCCGAGGACCGTGGTCGCGCCATCAGGGAGGTAGGCCTGCGCCGAGACGTTCTTGCCCGCCGAGCCGAACGACGGGAAGCCCATGCAGGACTGAGCTTCCGCCGCACCAGCGACGAGGACACTGGCGGCCACGAGGCCGAACAGCCGATTCACAACGCGCATCGAGTTACTCCTGAGAAGGGTTGTCGGTGGGGCGCACCAGCGCCACGCCACTAATATGACGCCTGTGTAACGGGGAAGTTTCAGGGAAACCCCGACAGGCCCCCAACTCCGACCCGAAAAGTCCCTATATTTAACGGATGGCACTTACCGTCTTCCACGCAACCACTATTCTTGCCGTCCGCCGCGACGGCCGCGTCGCCATGGGTGGCGACGGCCAGGTCACCGTGGGCGATACGGTGATGAAGGCCAACGCCCAGAAGGTCCGCCTGCTCAAGGGGGGCAAGGTCGTGGCCGGGTTCGCCGGGGCTGCGGCTGATGCCTTTACCCTGTTCGAGCGGTTCGAGGAGAAGCTGGACCGGCACCCGGGCAATTTGTCGCGGGCAGCGGTGGAGCTGGCCAAGGACTGGCGCTCGGACCGGGTGCTGCGGCGCCTGGAGGCGCTGCTGGCCGTGGCCGACCATACGCACGGGTACATCCTCTCGGGGTCGGGCGAGCTGATCGAGCCGGACGATGGCATCC
>JBEIVF010000034.1:0-12610 GCA_040374005.1 Gemmatimonadaceae bacterium
ACGATCTCAAGACGCCGCTGACCACGGTGATCGCCACCTTGGAGATGGTCGTGGACGGCGACTTCGGGCCGCTCCGCGACACGCAACGCAACGCGCTCGTCGAGGCCGAGGGACGCGCCGAGGATCTCCTCGCATTGATCGAGGATCTGCTGGAAGTGACGCGCATCGAGGCGGGCTCCCTCGCGATCACACCGACCCCGATCGCCCCCGCCGCGTTCTTGTCGGAGATGGCGTACGACTGGCAGCACCGCTTCACCCAAGAGGGCGCCACCGTCGCGATCGAGGTCGCCGACGATGCGCCGGTCTTCGAGGCCGACAAGACGTTGCTCAAGCGCGTCTTCGCCAACCTGTTGCAGAACGCGCTCTCGCACTCGCCGCTCGGCGTCCATGTGACGATGAGCGCTCGCCGCGAAGGGACCGGGATCCTGTTCACCGTCGCCGACAATGGTCCCGGGATCCCGCGCGAGTATCACGAGCTGATCTTCCGCAAGTTCGAACAGGTCCGCACGCCCAACGCTCCCAAGACCCGCAGCTCCGGCCTCGGCCTGGCGTTCTGCCGCCTGGTGGCCGAAGGCCACGGCGGTCGCATCTGGGTGGCGAGCGAGGTGGGGGCGGGGGCGACCTTCTACCTCGCGCTGGGGCGCGAGGTAGAAGCACGGGTAGCACGAGAAGCACGGGTGGCCCAGCCCCCCCGCGACTAACTTTCACCACAGACCCGTGCTTCCCGTGCCACTCGTGCCACTCGTGCTACTTCTCTAGATGCCGTCACTGTACATCGAAACGTTCGGCTGCCAAATGAACGTCTCCGACACCGAGTTGATGTTCGGGACGATGGCGCCGCACGGGTACACGCCGACGGATTCGCCGGAGGGTGCGGACGTCATCCTGGTCAACACCTGCGCCATTCGCGATCACGCGGAGCAGCGCGTCGTCGGGCGCCTCGGTGAGCTCAAGCGCTACATGGGGCCCGACACCATCGTCGGCGTCACCGGGTGCATGGCGCAGCGGCTCGGCCCGCGCTTGCTCGAGAAGACCAAGCACGTGTCCCTCGTGGTCGGCCCTGATGGCTATCGCGCGTTGCCCCAGCTCATCGCCGGCGCGCGGGCGGGTGAACGACGGGTGGCCACGGACTTCGACCTCGAAGAACACTACGAGGATGTGACCGCGCATCGGCTCGACGGCGTCAAGGCGTGGATCCCGGTGCAACGCGGGTGCGACTACCGGTGCACGTACT
Organism: Gemmatimonadaceae bacterium; assembly: GCA_040374005.1. Taxonomy (GTDB): domain Bacteria; phylum Gemmatimonadota; class Gemmatimonadetes; order Gemmatimonadales; family Gemmatimonadaceae; genus DASRAP01. The sequence continues at coordinate 1,235 of JBEIVF010000034.1, forward strand.
GCATCGTGCCCTACACGCGTGGTGCGGAGCGGTCGCGGCAGCTGGCCGATGTGGTGCGCGAGACGCGCGCGGTGGTGGAGCAGGGCATCAGCGAGGTCGTGCTCCTCGGCCAGACCGTCAACTCGTACCATGATGGCGACGCCGATTTCGGTGCGCTGCTGCGCGCCGTGGGGGCCGTGGATGGCATTCGCCGGGTGCGCTTCACCTCACCGCATCCCAACGACTTCTCGCCGAGCGTCATCGCGGCCATGGCCGAGACGCCGACGGTGTGTGAGCACGTGCATCTCCCCATGCAGTCGGGCTCGACGGAGATGCTCAAGCGCATGCTCCGCCGCTACACGCGCGAGGACTACCTCAAGTGCGTCGACGATCTCCGCGCCGCGATCCCCGGCCTCGCGCTCACCACCGATGTCATCGTGGGGTTCCCCGGCGAGACCGATGCCGAGTTCGCGGACACGTTGAGCGTCGTCGAGGCCGTCGGCTTCGATGAGGCCTTCACGTTCAAGTTCTCGCCGCGCGAGGGGACGCCGGCCACGCGCATGCCCGCCGAGTGGACGGTGCCCGACGAGGTGGCGGGCGCGCGGCTCGAGACATTGATCCACGCCGTGCGCGCGGGCTCCCGCGAGCGCAACCTCGGCCTCCTCGGCGCCAAGCGTGAGATCCTCATCGAGAAGGCGGCCAAGCGTGGTGATTTGCTGCAAGGCCGTTCACGCGATTGGAAGACGATCCTCGTCGAAGGTCCGGAGTCGCTGGTGGGCACGTATATGACCGTCGAGCTCACGGGCACGACGGGCTCAACGTTCACGGGCAGCCTCGTATCGGAACGCGCGCCGCTCCCGATGGCGGGATGATGCGCGCCATGATCCGGTAACGGTCGGCGGGGGGCATCGCACCACACTGGTGTGATGCCCCTCCTCGCATTGGGTGTCTCGGCGTACGCGGCCGGGCTCCTCCTCGGATTCACGCACGCGCTGGGTGCCACCGTCGCGCTCGTGGTGTGTGCGCTCTGCGCTGCGTGGCGGTGGCCGCGCCGCGGATTCGTGGCGGCCGCGGCGCTCCTCGCGGCCGGGCATGGGGTGGCGTTGCTTGCGACCTGGCACGCGACGCGCTGCCGCGACGATGTCGTCCGCCGCGGCCGGGCCACCGTGCACCTGCACGCGGCGGTCACCCCGGGATCGTTCGCGCGCGGTGCGCTCGGCCACGGTTGCCCCGTGCGCGTGAGTCTCAGCGTGACGCGCGGCGCCGCGGCCCGCGGCAGCACGGTCGAGATCACCGGCGCAATGTTCGCCACCGGCGACGGGCTGCTCATCAAGCGTGGGATCCTGCGCCTGCGGGAGCCGCCGAGTGTCCTCGCGCGGCTCCGCAATCGTGCGCAGGCGAACATCGATCGCGACTTCGGCCCCGACGCGCCACTCGCGCGGGCGTTGCTCATCGCCGACATGTCCGACATCACGCCGGAGACGCGCGACACCTTCGCTCGCTCCGGGCTCGTGCACATCCTCTCCATCTCCGGGTTGCACGTGACCATCGTCGCGTCCGCGATGGTCCTGTTGCTCGAGGCCGCCCGGTGTTCACGGCGCCTTGCGTTGTTCGGTGGATGTGTGCTCACGGCGCTGTACGTCGCGCTCATCGGTGCCCCGCCGCCGGCCGTGCGCTCGGCCGTGATGTTCGGTGCCGTCGCGGCGTCGAAGCTGCTGCAACGCCCCAGCTCGCCATGGGCGGCGCTCGCGCTCGGGGCGGGCTGGCCGCTGCCGGCGAATCCGCAGGTGGTCCTCGATATCGGATGGCAACTCACCATCGCGGGTATGGTGGGGCTCATCGTCGCGGGCGATGTGGACCGTCGACTGCTCGCCACACGCTGGACGGGCTGGCGGCACCGTCTGGCGAGTGAGATCACGACCGGCATCATGGCCTCGCTGGTCACCGCGCCGCTGGTCGCGTGGTACTTCGGTCGCACGTCACTCATCGCGCCGCTCGCCAATCTCGCGGCCAATCCCGTGGCGTCCGTGCTCCAGCCGGCGCTGTTCCTCGCGCTCGCACTGGGGGAATGGCCGTTACTCGCCGCGTGGGTGGCCGACGCGTGCCGGCCCGGCCTGTGGGCGCTGACGACGGTCGCCGGGGTGGCTGCGCGGGTGCCGGGCGCGGACATCGCGACGGTCCCGACGTTCGCCGGGACCATCCTGACCCTCCTCGCAGTGGGGGCGCTGCTCGCCGCTGTGCGCGCCCGACGGCCGCAGCGCTGGGCCGCCGTGGCGGTGGCGGCTCTCGCCCTCGTCGCGTGGTGGCCTCTCGCTCCACGGCCCAGCGGGCAGATGGAGCTCCACGTACTCGATGTCGGCCAAGGCGATGCGCTCGCCGTCCGCACCCCCCGCGGCCGCTGGATCCTCATCGACGCTGGACGCTCATGGACCGGCGGTGATGCCGGGCGGCGCGTGGTGGTCCCGTACGTGCAACGCCGCGGCGGCGCGGTCGCGCTCTTCATCCTGTCGCATCCCGATGAGGATCACGTGGGCGGCGCCCCCTCGGTGATCCGCGCGCTGCGCCCCCAGGCCTACTGGGACCCGGGGTTCGTCGCGCCCAATGCCTCCTACGAAGCGTCACTGCGCGCGGCCGCCGACGTGGGCGCGCAGTGGCGCCGCGTCCAGCCGGGCGATACCACACGCCTCGATGGAGTGCTGTTGCGGGTCCTCGCGCCCGATTCGGCGTGGACAGCCGCACAACACGGACCCAACGAGGCCTCCGTCATGCTGATGGTCGAGTACGGCAGCACCCGGTTCCTCCTCACGGGCGATGCCGAGCGCACCGAGGAGCAGTGGCTGGTCGATCGCTGGGGCGATGCCCTGCGGGCGGATGTCCTCAAAGCGGGCCACCACGGGAGTCGGACCTCCAGCACGCCGCCGATCCTGGATGCCGTCCGGCCACGCCTCGCGGTGATCTCCGTCGGGGCCGGGAACATGTACGGCCATCCCAGTCCCCCCGTCCTGCAGGCGCTCGCCGAGCGGGGGATCGTCACCCTCCGCACGGATCTGCTGGGGAGCATCGTCATCGCCAGTGATGGCCGGCACCTCCGCGTGGCCGGGCGCGATGGCCGGTGGGCCGTTCCCCCGTGAGCCGTTGGCCCGCCCTCCTCTGGCGGGTTATCGTTCGGCATGGTCAAGCATACGGAAACATCGGTCGTCACCATCGAGCGCTTCATCATCGAGCAAGAGCGCCAATATCCCCAGGCGACAGGGGATCTCTCTGGGATCCTGTACGATCTGGCGCTGGCCGCCAAGATGATCGCCGCGAAGGTGCGCCGTGCGGGGCTCGCGGACATCCTCGGGGCGACGTCGCTGAGCAATGTGCAAGGCGAGATCCAGCAGAAGCTTGACGTGTTCGCCAACGACACGATCGTGAAGGCGCTCGATCATGGCGGCCGCTTGTGCGCGATGGGCTCCGAAGAAGAGACCGAGATGATCCACATCCCCGAGGGGTTCGCGCAGGGCAAGTACGCGGTGCTCTTCGACCCGCTCGATGGATCCTCGAACATCGACGTGAACGTGCCCGTCGGCACGATCTTCTCGGTGGTGCGGAAGGTCAGCGAGGGTCCGCGTGGAGCGTTGATGGATCTCCTGCAGCCGGGTCGGGCGCAGGTGGCGGCGGGCTATGTGATCTATGGCTCCTCCACCATGCTCGTGTACACGACGGGGCAGGGCGTCCACGGCTTCACGCTCGATCCCTCCATCGGGGAGTTCTTGCTCTCGCATCCCGACATGCGGATCCCTGACACCGGCAAGTACTTGTCGGTGAACGATTCGTACGCGCCCGTGTGGTCGCCGCAGGTGCAAGCCGTGATGCAGCGCCTTCGCGGACTCGATGGCAAGCGCGAGCCGATGAACGTGCGCTACGTCGGTTCGTTGGTCGCGGACTTCCATCGCAACTTGTTCGGCGGCGGGATCTTCGCCTATCCGTCCAACCGCAAGTCGCCCCAGGGCAAGCTGCGCTTGCTGTACGAGGCCGCGCCGCTCGCGTTCATCGTGGAGCAGGCGGGTGGGGCCGCGACCGATGGGATCACGCGTATCATGGACATCGAGCCGACGGAGTTGCATCAGCGTACGCCGCTGTACATCGGGTCCAAGGGCGACGTCGAGATGGCGCGCGAGATCCTCAGCGCGTGAGCGCGCACGATGTGGTGACGCCATCGGGCCTCCCGGTGGCGCCGGTCTATCGGTCCGCTGATCAGCGCGCGGATCTCGCCGAGGCCCTTGGCGAGCCAGGCCAGTTCCCGTTCACGCGCGGCGTGCAGCCGTCGATGTACCGCGGCCGCCTCTGGACCATGCGGCAGTACGCGGGGTTCGGCACCGCCGCCGAGACCAACGCGCGATTCACGCTGCTCCTCGCGGCCGGCCAGACCGGCCTCAGCACCGCGTTCGACCTGCCCACGCAGATGGGCATCGACTCCGACTCGCCGCGCGCGGAGGGCGAAGTGGGGCGCGTCGGCGTGGCCATCGACACGGTGGAGGATCTCGCGACGTTGCTCGACGGTATCCCGCTCGACACGGTGTCGACGTCGATGACCATCAACGCCACGGCGAGTACCCTCTTGGCGATGTACATCGTCGTCGCCGAAGAGCGCGGCATCGCGCGGTCCGCGCTGAGCGGCACCATCCAGAACGACATCCTCAAGGAATACATCGCGCGCGGCACGTACATCTATCCGCCGCTGCCGTCGCTGCACCTCACCACCGAGACGTTCCGGTTCTGCGCCGCGGAGGTGCCCTCGTGGAATCCGATCTCCATCTCGGGCTATCACCTGCGTGAGGCCGGCGCCACCGCGGTGCAGGAGTTGGCGTTCACGTTCGCCAATGCCATCGAGTACGTGTCGCGCGCCGTGGATGCTGGGCTCAAGGTGGATGACTTCGCGCCGCGGCTCAGCTTCTTCTTCGCCTGTCACAACGACCTCTTCGAAGAAGCGGCCAAGTTCCGCGCGGCGCGCCGGATCTGGGCGCACGTGATGCGCGATCGGTTCGGGGCGGGCGACGCGGCCGCGCGGCTCCGCTTCCACACGCAGACGGGTGGCGTGACGCTCACCGCGCAACAGCCGCTCAACAACGTGGTGCGTGTCGCGGTGCAAACGCTCGCCGCGACCCTCGGCGGCACGCAGTCGCTCCACACCAACGGGTACGACGAAGCGCTCGCGCTGCCCACGGCCGAAGCGGCGACCCTTGCGCTCCGCACGCAACAGATCATCGCGCACGAGTCCGGCATCACGCAGACGGTCGATCCGCTGGCCGGCAGCTTCTACGTGGAGTCGCTCACCGACCAACTCGAGCAGGGGGCGCTCGCCCTCATCGCCGAGATCGACGCCAAGGGCGGCGCCGAGCGCGCGATCGCCGAAGCCTTCCCGCAGGACGAGATCGGCCGCAGCGCGTATGCGTTCCAGCAGCGCGTGGAGTCGGGCGCCGAAGTGATCGTCGGCGTGAACAAGTTCACCGACGGCACCACGCCACCCGTCATTCCGGCCCCCGACTTCTCGGCGCTCGCGCGCGATCAGCGCGCGCGCCTCGCGGCCGTGAAGGCGTCCCGCGATGCCGTGCGTGTCACGGCCACGCTCGACGCGCTGCGCACCGCGGCCCCCGCCTACACCACGGCGGACGACGCGCGCACACCGCTCATGCCGCTGATCATCGACGCGGTGCGCGCGCGCGCCACCGTCGGCGAGATCGCCGATGTGTTCCGCGCGGTGTGGGGCGAGTACCGCCCGGGCTGAGTCGGCGCCGCGGGGTGTCGTGCGGGAGGTGTGCGTGTGCAGTCGGTCCGCCAGCGGATGGGGGAACTGGGCGGGGGCGAGACGTGCTAAACCGTTGCCCTGTAGCGGCTTACGCCCCTTGTGGCAGGGGTGATTTCCGCATATATTTAAGGGTTACACTTCTCGTCTCAACCTAGGCCATGCCCACGTACGAATTCCGCTGTCCCGATGGCACCGTCATCGAGCGCATCTTCAAGATGAGCGAGGTCCCCGCCACGATCCCGTCGCCCAACGGTGACGGCGACGCCGTGCGGATGATCTCCGGCGGGGCGGGGCTCGTCTTCAAGGGGTCGGGGTTCTACATCACCGACTACGGCAAGGACGGCAAGAAGGATCAGCGTGACGCGGCGAAGAGCACGGAGTCGACCAAGACGACCGTCCCCGCCGCCGCACCTGCCGCGAGCACGGCAACCCCCGCCGCGGCGGCGCCGTCCACATCGACGCCGTCCTCGACGTGACCGCGTCCGCTGACGCCCAGCTCGACGCACTGCGCATCCAGCTCACCGCGGCAGGTGTCACACTCGGGGCGCCCGCCGATCTCGTGCCGCAGCTGGAGCGCCCGCGTGATACCTCGCACGGCGATTGGGCGTCCAACTATGCGTTGATGCTCGCGCGTCCGCTGGGCAGGAAGCCGCGCGACGTGGCGACCGCACTCGTCGCTGCGCTCGATGTCGCACAAGCGGGCGTGGCGAGCACGGAGATCGCTGGTCCGGGCTTCATCAATTTCCGGATGGATGTCGGCGCGTTGGCGGCGGCGTTGCCGGCGATCATCGCCGCGGGCGACGCCTATGGTCGGTCGCACACGGGGGCGGACGCCCGCGTGAACGTGGAGTTCGTCTCGGCGAACCCCACCGGGCCGCTGCACGTGGGCCACGGACGCCAGGCGGCGCTCGGCGATGCGATCGCCGGGATGCTCGAGGCCACCGGCTGGCGCGTGTCGCGCGAGTTCTACTACAACGACGCGGGGGTGCAGATCGCGAATCTCGCGTTGAGCACGCAGGCGCGGTTGCGCGAACTCGCCGGCGATCCGCTCGTGATCCCCGAGGGGGGCTATCACGGCGCGTACATCGCCGAGATCGCGGCACGGTACGCGGCGGAGCACCCCACCGATGTGCGCGGCGAAGATCTCGATCGCGTGCGTCTGTTCGCGGTCGCGGCGTTGCGGGCCGAACAGGACCTCGATCTCAAGGCCTTCGGGGTGGCGTTCGAGACGTACTTCCTAGAGTCGTCGCTGTACACCGACGGCAAGGTCGACGAGACGGTCGCGTTGTTGCAGCAGGCCGGCCACACCTTCGAGGATGACGGCGCGCTGTTCCTGCGCACCACCGATTTCGGCGACGACAAGGATCGCGTGATGCGCAAGCGCGACGGTACGTACACGTACTTCCTGCCGGACGTCGCGTATCACGTGGACAAGTGGCGCCGCGGCTACGGGCGCGCGCTCAACGTGCAGGGGGCCGACCACCACAGCACCGTGACGCGCGTGCGCGCCGGCCTGCAGGCGGTGGATCTCGGCATTCCGCCGGGCTACCCCGAGTACGTGCTGCACCAGATGGTCACGGTGATGCGCGGCGGCGAAGAGGTGAAGATCTCCAAGCGCGCCGGCAGCTACGTCACCGTGCGCGATCTCATCGACGAAGTGGGCCGCGACGCCGTGCGGTGGTTCTTCCTCATGCGGAAGGGCGACTCGCAACTCGTGTTCGACGTCGACCTCGCGCGCGCGCAGTCCGACGAGAACCCCGTGTATTACGTGCAGATGGCGCACGCGCGCGTGAGCGGCATCTTCCGCGTGGGCGAGCTCGACGCTGCCAACATCACGGGCGACGGCATCGACACCAGCGCGTTAAGTGAACCGACGGAGCGCGAGCTCATCAAGGCGCTCACCGATTACCCGTCGCTCATCGAAGGCGCCGCCGCGGCCAGCGAACCGCACCGCGTGACGAGCTACTTGTCCGAGACCGCCCGCCTCACGCACACGTGGTACCACACGTGTCACGTGCTCGGTGAGCCCGAGCCCATCCGCAGCGCCAGACTCGCCCTCGCCCGCGCCGCGCAGGTAGTCCTAAGGAACGGCCTCACCCTGTTAGGAATCACCGCCCCCGAGCGCATGTAACCCCGTGCTTCTCGTGCCTCTCGTGCCTCTCGTGCCTCTCGTGCTTCTCTTCTAGATGTCTTCTCTCCTCGTTGTTGGTTCGATTGCCCTCGACACCGTCGAGACCCCCTTCGGTGCCGTCACGGACGCGCCGGGCGGGTCCGGTGCCTTCTTCTCGGCCGCCGCGTCGCACCTGACGCCGGTCCGGCTCGTCGGCGTGATCGGCGATGACTATCCCACCGACGTGCTCGCCCCCTTGGCCGCGCGTGGCGTGGACCTCGCGGGGGTCGAGCGTGCCACCGGCAAGTCGTTCCGCTGGGCGGGGCGCTATCGCCACGATCTCAACTCCGCCGAGACGCTCGACACCCAGCTCGGGGTGTTCGCCGCATTCGCGCCCAAGCTGCCCGCTGAGTGGCGCGCGTCCAAGTATGTGTTCCTCGCGAACATCGATCCGCGCTTACAGCACGCGGTCCTCGATCAGGTCGAGGCGCCGGCATTGGTGGCGTGTGACACGATGAACCACTGGATCACCGAACGGCGCGATGATCTCGTGCGGTTGCTCGGCCGCGTGGATCTCATCACGCTCAATGACGGTGAGGCGCGTCAGCTGACGGGCAGCGCGAACCTCGTGCAAGCGGCGCGCTGGATCCTCGACCGCGGCCCGCGCTTCGTGATCATCAAGAAGGGCGAGCACGGCGCGTTCTTGTTCGATCGGGAGTCCATCTTCTTCGCGCCGGCGTTCCCGCTGGAGCAGGTCTTCGACCCCACGGGCGCCGGCGACTCGTTCGCGGGCGGCTTCATGGGGTGGTTGGCCAAAACGGACGACCTCTCGCTCAACAACATGCGGCGCGCTGTGGTCTATGGATCGGCGATGGGATCCTTCGCGGTGGAGAAGTTCTCGTTCGAGCGGCTGTTGGAAGTCACGCCGTCCGAGCTCACCAAGCGGTTCAACGAGTTCCGTACCCTCGTGACCTTCGATCGGGAGATGCCCGCGTGACGTTGGACTATCGCAGCGCCGGGGTGGACATCGATGCCGCTGACGATGCGATGCGTCGCATCAAGGCGCATGTCGCGTCCACCTACACCAAGGGGATGCGCGACTCGTTCGGGGCCTTCGGTGGCATGTTCAAGCTGCCCGGTGGGATGCGCGCGCCGCTCTTGGTCGCGTCGGCCGATGGCGTCGGGACCAAGATCAAGGTGGCCATCGAAGCCGATCGGCACGACACCATCGGGCATTGCTTGGTGAACCACTGCACCAACGACATCCTGGTGCAAGGGGCGATGCCGCTGTTCTTTCTCGACTACGTCGCGTTCGGCAGGCTCGTGCCAGCCGTGGTGGAGGGGATCGTCGCGGGCGTGGCGGCGGGCTGCCGTGAGAACGGCTGCGCGTTGCTGGGTGGCGAAACGGCCGAGATGCCTGGGGTGTACACGCCGCCGGACTACGATCTCGCGGGGTTCATCGTCGGTATCGTCGAAGAGGACGCGGTGCTGGGTCCCGAGCGTGTGCGCGAGGGTGATGTGCTCATCGGGCTCGCGAGCACTGGGTTGCACACCAACGGGTACTCGTTGGCGCGGCGGATCGTCGACGACCGCTTGCACCTGAAGCCCACCGATCCATTCCCGGGCACCACGATGCGCACGGCGGATGCCTTGCTCGCCGTGCACCGGTCGTATCTCCCGGTGCTCCGCGATCAGTTGCCCCGCATCCACGCGATGGCGCACATCACGGGTGGCGGGTTGCCGGGGAATCTCAATCGCGCGTTGCCGTCGCACCTCGACGCGCGCGTCGACGTCAGCTCGTGGACGGTCCCCCCGCTGTTCGAGACGCTGATCGCGGCCGGTGGTGTTGAGCGCGCCGAGGCATTCCGCGCGTTCAACATGGGGGTGGGTATGGTCGTCATCGCCGACCGTACTGAAGTCGAGCCGCTGCGCGCTGCGTCGCGCGCCGCTGGCGTCGACGCGTGGGTGATGGGCGATGTCGTGGCGGGAACTGGTACCGTTCGTCTGTGATCTCCCTCTGACCGAAGGATCCGGTAATGCGTACGACTCATGCCCTCGCCGCACTGGCACTGATCGCCGTCGCGGCACCGCTCGCGGCGCAGACCGCCACGTCCTGCACGACGATCACGGCCGATGCCTGTCAGAAGTCGGAAGATCTCTTCCGGTACCTCACCCCGCAGTTGGGTGGTGCGCTGGCGGGCGGAAATCCGTTGCTCGGGTCGGGTGATGTTCTCGGTGGCCTTGGGCACTTCTCGCTGGGGCTCCGCGCGACCGCCGTTCGTGGCTCGTTGCCGCAGTTCGATGGCATCACCGTCAGCACCACGGGTCGCGTGGCCAGCGACATCGCGGTCGAAGAGCAGTGGGTCCCGGTCCCCGTCGTGGACGCGTCCCTCGGCATCTACAAAGGGTTCAACCTCGGCGTGACGCGCGTCGGTGGCATCGACGCCTTGGTCAGCGCGACGTACCTCCCCACGCTCGAAGGGGACGAGACGGACATCTCGCTCGACGATGGCAACTTCAAGGTCGGCTACGGGGCGCGCGTCGGGTTGATCCAAGAAGCCATCATCATCCCGGCGATCACGTTCACCTACCTGCAGCGTGGGTTGCCCGCGCTCTCGGTCAATACCGAGACCGACGACGGGGCCCAAGTCGGGGTACAGGGCCTTGAAATAGATGTCGCCTCGTGGCGCGTGATCGCCACGAAGAGCTTCCTGATCTTCGATCTGTCCGCCGGCTACGGCAGCGACAACATCACCACCGGTGGGCAGGTCCGGGCCAGCGCGCCGGGCAGCGGCCTGACCGAGACCGTCGGGCTCAACAACGACGTCACCCGGACGGTGATCTTCGCCGGTCTCACGCTCAGTCTCGGCCCCATCGCACTCGCCGGCGAGATCGGGCAGGCGACCGGTGGCTCGCTCGCGACGTTCAACCGCTTCGACGCCGAGGTGAACGCCGCACGCGGCTTCGCGTCCGTCGGGCTGCGGTTCGGCTTCTGAGATGACCGCGCGCGCCGCTACTGACGCGCGCTTCATGCGTCGCGCGCTGGTCTTGGCGCGGCGCGGCTGGGGACGTACGGCGCCGAACCCGATGGTGGGTGCGGTGATCGTGCACGACGGCGCGGTCGTGGGCGAGGGGTTCCACGCTGCGCTCGGTGCGCCACACGCGGAAGTGATGGCGCTCGCGGCGGCAGGAACGGCGGCGCGAGGGGCCACGCTCTACGTCACCCTCGAGCCGTGCGCCCACACGGGCCGCACGCCGCCGTGTACGGCGGCGCTGATCGAGGCGGGCGTGGCGCGTGTCGTCTACGCCATCGCCGATCCGCACCCGGCCGCCAGTGGCGGGGCCGCGGTGCTCCGCGCGGCCGGCGTCGTGGTCGAACAGGGGGTCGAATCCGCGGCGGCCAGCGAGCTGTGTGCGCCTTTCCTGCATCGCTTCCGCGCGTCGCGGCCCTTCATCACGCTCAAACTCGCCACGTCCATCGACGGCGCGATCGCGG
>JBEIVF010000203.1:0-3642 GCA_040374005.1 Gemmatimonadaceae bacterium
CCACGGCCCAGCGGCGCGTTCGGCGCCGTGCTGCAGCGCCCACGCTTTGCCGATCCAGCCGGCGCCCAGTGGCGGATCGGTCACCAACTGCACGCGCGCATCGTCGCGCGCGGCGGCCGCGATGAGGTCGCGCGTGCCGTCGGTGGAGTTGGAGTCGATGATCAGCGCTTCGTGCACGAGCGCGCCCTGTGCGCGGATACCCGCGAGCACGGGGGCGATGCGGTGCACTTCGTTGAGCGATGCGACGAGGATCGACACCGGCGTCGTGGGACCGCCGGTGGTGATCGGGGCGACGGGGGGACGGCGTGTGCGGCCGCGCGCGAGGCGGGCCAGCAACACGAGGATCGCCGCGCCTTGCGCGACGAGCAATGCAGTAAGCAGGATGGGCACCCCGAAAACTACGCGCGGCGCAGGGCGCGCCGCGCGGGGGCTTACGCGCTCGCCATCCCCGACTCGTTGAACCGCGGATGCGTGGCGAGGGCATGCAAGCCATCGGCGAACCGCGTGATCAGGTCGCGGTGGGCCAGATGCATGCGCCACTCCTGCGGGATCGCCTTGAGCCCGTAATGCGCCCCCGCGAGTTGTCCGAAGATCGCGCCCGTGGTGTCGGCGTCATCACCGAGGTTGATCGCCGCGATCGCACCGGCCCGGAAGTCTGCCCCGTGCGCAAAGGCCCACAGCGCAGCCTCGAGCGAACGGACGGCGTAGCCCGAGCCCTGGATCGCCGGCGGCGACTTGCGGAGGAACGAACCGCTGGCCACGTCGGCCACTTCGGGCACCAACGGATGCTGCTCCCAATAGCCCGAGATGGGCGAGTAGAGCGGCTGCAGGAGTTCGTCCTTCGTGGCGCCCTTCAGCGCGCCCACGATGAGCGCGCCCAAGTAGCGGCAGGTGTCGACCGCCGCCGTGGCGCCGTGTGTGGTGCGCGCGCTCTCCGCCGAGAGCTCGATCGCCTTCACCGGATTCATCGAGAAGGCCATGGGCACGGGCGCGAGGCGCATCAAGCAGCCGTTGCCCGCGGACATCGGATCGGTGGACCCACAGTGCGGTTCACCCGTGGCCTCGAACCGCAGGAGCGCCGCCTGCACGTTCATGCCGATGTCGAAGCACTCGCCCGTGCTCGAGAGATATCCGTCGCGATACCAGCGGTCGAAGCGCCGCAGTTGGTCCACCGCATCGAACCCGCGGCAGTCAATCAACGAATCAGCGAGACACAGCGCCATCGACGTGTCATCGGTCCACTGTCCCGGCTCCAAGCCGAAGAGTCCGCCGCCGATCATCCCGCTGATCGTCGGGAATGTCCCAGGAAGCTTGAACTCTGCCGGTGCCCCAAGTGCGTCGCCTACGGCGAGCCCCACCATTGCCCCACGATACCGATCGACGAGTTCCAACGCCTTATCCTCCAGAGGGGGAAAGTTCCGACCTCCCCATTCTATAAGCAGGTTGCGCGGGATGTACCACCCAAGCAGATAGGATTTACCCTACCCATATGGGTTGTTTTGGCACCCGCAAGAGGGCTATTTCCCCCATTCCGTCAACTATGTCTGACAGAATGGGTAGGGGCATCATTGGGGCTGCCCCGGCCCGCCACGTCGAGCATGAACGCGTACCGGAACGCCGTTTCCTTGAACCGATCGTACCGCCCCGACGACCCGCCGTGCCCCGCGCCCAACAACATCTGCATGACCAGGGGATGCGGATCGAGTTTCCGCTCGCGCAACAGCGCCACCCACTTGGCCGGCTCCCAATACGCCACGCGTGAGTCGTTGATGCCGCTCAACACCAACATGCGCGGATACGCCTGTGCCCGCACGTTGTCGTACGGCGAGTACTGCCGCATGTACCGGTACTCGGCCTCCACCTGCGGATTGCCCCACTGCTCCCACTCCTGCGCCGTGAGCGGGATGCTCGCGTCGAGCATGGTGTTGATCACATCCACGAAGGGCACATCGGCCACGATGCCCGCGAACAGATCCGGCCGCTCATTCGCGATCACGCCCATCAAGAGCCCACCCGCGCTGCCGCCGTGCGCGACCAGCTGCGCCGCCGTGGTATGGCCCGCCGTGATCACATGCTCGGCGCAATCGATGAAGTCGTAGAACGTGTTCATCTTGCGCAGCATCTTGCCGTCGTCGTACCACGCGCGGCCCATCTCCTGTCCGCCACGGATGTGCGCGATGGCGTATGTCATGCCGCGGTCCACCAGTGAGAAGCGCGCCGAGCTGAACTCGGGCTCCATCGTCGCGCCGTACGAGCCGTAGGCGTACAGCAACAGCGGCGCCGGGCGCTCGGCGTCACGCCGCCGCACCAGAGAGATCGGCACCAGCGTGCCATCACGCGCGGTGGCGGTGAGTCGCTCCACCACATAGCGTGAGGCATCGTAGCCGCCGAGCACTTCTTGCTGCTTGCGCAGCTCCCGCGTATGCGCGCGCATGTCGAAGTCGTACACCGAGGGCGGCGTGACCATCGAGGAGTACGTGAAGCGCAGCGTGTCGGTGGAGTACTCCGGGTTGCGGCCGAGGTCGACGCCGTAGGCCGCATCGGGGAACGCGATCTCGTGCGTGCCCAGGGACTCCACCCCCTGCACCACGAGGCGCCGGAGCCCATCGCGGCGTTCAGAGCGCACGATCCAGTCGCGGAACACCTCGAGCTCCTCCACGAACACGTCGGCGCGGTGCGGCACGAGCGCTTCCCACACCGCGGGCGTGTCGAGCGCGGCGCGCATCACCTTGAAGTTGGTGGCGCCGTCGCGGTTGGTGAGGATGTAGAACCACTCGCCGCCGTGGTCCACCGTGTACTCCAGCTCCGGCGTGCGCGGCACCATCACCCGTGGCGCGCTCGTCGGCGCGTGGGCATCGATGGTGCGCCACTCATCCTGCGTGAACGAGCTGGCGTGCACAAAGATGAAATCGCCGCTGCGGGAGCGACCGATGCCGAGGTTGAAGAGCACGTCGTCCTCTTGGTACACCAAGACATCCTGCTCCACCGCCGCCCCGAGCACGTGCCGCCACACTTGGTGCGGTCGCTTGGCCTCGTCGCCGCGCACATAGAACAACGTCGCTTCGTCGCTGGCCCACGCGAGACCCCAGCTCAATTCCTCCACGCGGTCGGGCAACCACGCCATGGTGGTGAGATCACGCACCTGCAGCGTGAAGTCCTCGTAGCCGCTCGTGTCCACCAACACGGCGAGGTACCGCCCATTCGGCGACACCTCCATCCCGCCGAGTTGGTAGAACTCGAATCCGGCGGCCTCGACGTTCTGGTCGAGGATGATCTCCTCGGGTGCGTCCACGCTGCCACGCTTGCGCGCATAGATGGGGTACGCCAGCCCCTCGACGGTGCGCGAGTAGTAGTACCAGTCGCCGTCCTTCACGGGGACCTGCTCGTCGGTCTCCTTGATGCGGCTCAGGATCTCCTGGTACAGCGTCTCACGCAGCGGGGCCAGCGGCGCTAGCACGGCGTCGGTGTAGGCGTTCTCGGCGCGCAGATGCTCGAGGACGGCGGGGTCCTCGCGGTCGCGCAGCCAGGCGTAGTCGTCGTGACGGGTGTCGCCGTGGAGCGTGGTCGTGGTGGGGCGCTTGGGCGCGATGGGCGCCGCGGGCAGCGCGGGGCGGTCAGACGAAGTCGGGCGGTCGGTCATCG
>JBEIVF010000015.1:0-17656 GCA_040374005.1 Gemmatimonadaceae bacterium
AGCACCAAACGGAGTGGTTCAACGACACGATGGTCCATATGTCGGAGCGGTGGCACGAGCTGACGCCGAAGCAGATTTCGGACCTACGCATCCTCGGCGAGCGCTTTGCCAAGCCAGCACGCTCATCCGCCCCCGCCGCTGTGGAGTCAGCAATGGCCAGCACGGACGAGGTCGAGTCCGAGGCCGAGACGGAAGTCGAGAGCGAAGCCGAATCGCTCGACACCGTCTCCGCGTAAGTCCCCCGACGCCCCGCTCTGCGGGGCGTTCGTCGTTCAGGGGGCCTGCGCCGCAAGTCGTGCGCGGCGTTCGCGCACCAAGAAATACGTGTAGTCCCAGACCGACCAGGCGCTGACCACGCCCACCGCGATCACCGCTGGCGTGACAGACGGCGGGGCGATGATGCCGACGATCAGGGCGGCGAACTGCACGATGGTGACGAGCTTGCCGGAGGACCGCGCGACGAAGGTCACGCCGGTGAGGGTCGTCAGCCGCCGCGCGACCCAGAGGCCGATGGCCGTCATCAGATCGCGGAACAGCACCACGAACACCGCGAGTGGCGTGAAGACGCCGTCCCACGCGAGGGCCCCCACGGCGATGATCGCGAAGGCGCGGTCGGCCACGGGATCGATCAAGGCGCCCCAACGCGAGCCCCCACCGCGGCGGCGGGCGATCCACCCGTCGGCGATATCGGTGATGCCCGCGGTGGCGAGCAGGGCCAACCGCCAGGAGGCACTGGGCATGATCACGAACAGCGCCGCGAGGCCCACGCGTGACAGCGAGACTGTGTTGGCCAGGGTCCAGAAGCGCTCGGTGGTCACCCTCCCAAGGTAGTCGACCGGCGGCCGCGCTTGCCACCGGACGGAGGGCGCCCAACCTTCGGCCGCCCCTGGGCGGGACACCCGCTCTACGTGCCCTACGGCGCGGTGCCGCGCACCACGCCCCACACCGCCGGTGACGCCAACGCCTGCGCCGCGACCGTGCGCACATCGGCGGCCGTGACGGCCGCGAGCGCGCGGGGTTCGTCGAGCAACTCGGACAAGTGGCCCGCCAACCACGCGTCGGCGATATCGCTCATCACCGAGGCCGCGCTCTGTTGCCGGATCGCGAGCGACCCGATCGCATACGCTTGTGCGCGCGCCAGCTCGTCGGCGTCGACGGGCGTCTCCGCGAGGCGCTGCCATTCGCGGAGCAATCCCGTGCGGGCCTGCGCTTCCTTGGTCGGCGCGCAGGCGAGGTACGAGGCGAACCACCCCGCGAGTCGCGCCGCGCGCACGCCCACGTACACCGTGTACGCCAGCGACTCCTGATCCCGCAGCGTGGTGAAGAAGCGCCCGCCGAGGCCACTCGTGATCGTGCCGAGCAACGCCGCCGCATGACGGAGCGGCGCATCGCGGCGCGGTGCGGGCAACAAGAGTGCCAGCGCCGTCTGTGCTTTGTCGCGCGCATCGGCCACCTCGGTGATCTCGCGTGGCCACGCGGGGATCTCGGTGGGCGCCGCTGCGTGCCACGTGAGCGAGCGGAAGGCCCCGCGCACGAGTGCGGCCACCTCGTCCGGTGCCATATCGGCCACCACGACGACCACCCCATCCCCGCGGCGCACATGGTGCTCGTGCCAGCGCCGCAGGGCGGCCGTGTCGGCAGCGGCGAGTCCCGCGTCGGTCCCGACCGTAGGGCGCGCGTACGGATGCGTGCCGAACGCGCCGTGCTGCGCGAGCCGCATCGGCTGGCGATGCATGTCGTCGCGTAACTGCGCGAGGGCCGCGAGCGCAACGTGGCGTTCGGTGTCGAGCATGGCCGAGTCGAACGCCGGCGACTCGACCACATCGGCGAGGATGGCCAGCGCAGCGGGCAACACGGTGATCGGCGCCGACACCGACCAGCCGAACGCATCGCCACCCACCGCATGACCGAAGGCGCCACCCACGCTCTCTAGATCCTCGGCCAACTGCGCGCTCGTGCGCGTGGCGGTGCCCTGCAGCGCCGTGCGGACCATGAGAGTGGTGCGCCCCGCACCGGCCTCGGGCTCGTCCGTGATGCCCCCGCGGAACAGCGCCTGCACATGCGCGATCGCGGCGCCCGCTTTGCGGCGCACGAGGATGGGGATCCCGCCGTCGGTGCGGTACACCTCGACCGCGGCCTCGACGCGCTCGGGGACGAGCCCGAGTCCCACCAGCGCGGGCGAGCTGATCGGTGTGCCCCCGCGCACGACGGTGGGCGCGGCCCCGACGCGCTCCAGTCGCGCAGTGAGCGCCTCGACGGAGTCGGCAAGCGGCGCCGCCGCGGTGGGCCGGAGCGAGACCACGGCCAGCCGCTCCCGCGTGAGTCGCCGCTCGACCACCGACCGCACCGCCTCAGGCGTGACGGCGAGTTGCTGGTCGAGGTACTGCGCGCCGCGCTCCCACCCACCGAGGGCCTCCCACGCGGCGAGATACGTGGCCTGTCCTTCCATGGACTCCACGCGGCGCCACCACCGCGATTCGATCCCGCGGTGCACGCGCGCCAGTTCACCGAGCGACGGCGCGTGCGCGGCGAGACCGCGGACCTGCGACCACGTCGCGAGCATCGCGTCGGCGGCGCGCTCGGGGGGCGACTCGAGCGTCGTGAGGAAGACGCCGAGATCGGTCGGCGCGTAATGGTACGCCGACACCGATGAGGCGAGCGAGCGCTCGCGCACGTCGCGGTAGAGTCGCGAGGCGCGTCCGCTCCCGAGGAGCGCGGCGGCGACGTCCAGCCCGGCGGCGTCGGTGTCGGTGGGCGGCACGCCGCGCCATCCGAGCACGAGATGCGACTGCGCCACGTCGCGCGCGAGGTCGCGGTAACGCAGGCCCATGTGCTCGGGCTCCTGCGGCCCGCGATCGCGCACCACCGCGCCGGACGGCAACGCGCCGTAGTGCTGCTCGACCGCACGCAGGACGACATCGGGGTCGAGGTCGCCGACGATACTGAGGATCGTATTGGACGGCACGTAGTGCGCCCGATAGAACGCCCGCACGGCGGTGTCGGTGAATCCGCGCAACACCGCCGGATGCCCGATGCGCCAGCGCCGCATGCGATGCCGATCATGCAACAGCGCGAAGCAGCCCTCCGTGGCGACGGCGGTGGGGGTGTCCTGCTTCCGCCGTTCCTCCTCGATGATCACCTCGAGCTCGCGCCGCAGCTCCTCGGCGTCGATCAGCGAGTGGGCGTACGCATCGGCCTGCACGGCGAGTCCGGTCGCAAAGCCCGCCGCCGGGAGCACGGCGTGGTACATCGTGTAGTCGTAGATCGTGCCGGCGTTCAGGTAGCCGCCCACCCGCTTGGTATCGCGCGCGATCTCACCCGGGCCGCGCGCGGGCGTACCCTTGAAGTACATGTGCTCGAGCACATGCGCGATGCCGCTGACGTCATCGACTTCGTCGAAGTACCCCGAGCGCACATGCGTAACGATGGTACACACCGGCGCCGAGGTGTCGCGGCGGACCAGCACCGTGAGCCCATTGGTGAGCACGACGCGCCGGACGGCATCGCCCGCGGCACCAGGACGGATGACCCCGGTCATCGGACGAGCGGCAACCGGCGGATGAGGACGGCCCCGAGGGCCAAGCAGGCGCCACCCCACCCCATCACGTGCCACAGATCGTTCCACGCGGGGGCGGTCCCATCCATCAAGGCCACGCACAGATCACTCAGCTTGTGCATCGGCGGCAACACGACGAGCAGAGGATCCACCCACTCCCACTGCGGCGCGATCCGCTGGAATTGGGCGAGCAACGTCGTGGTCGCGTACAGGCCGATCACGTACACGGAGTCGCGTGGCACGAGCACACTCGCCAAGAACCCCACGCCGCCGATGTGGAGCCAGGTGAGCGCGATCCCCATCACCGCGCCGCCCCATGCGACTGGCGCGACCAACACCTGGATCGCGAGACTCAGCACGGCCGTGATCGCGAGCAAGCCCGCACCGCGCACCGACCACATGAGCAGGTAGTACTGCGGGACGCCCACCGGCTTGGCGAACAGGAATCGCGTGAGCCCCGGCGCGCGGTCCGCCGACACCATACTCCCCACCGCCATGATCGGCCCGACGAGCGCGAGGAACTGCACGAAGCTGTTGAACAACGGCCGGATGAGTTCGTCCGGTGGCTCCCCCCCCGTGCCAGTGGCCACGGCACGCATCACCGCGATGATCGGCGCGATCCCGACCAAGAGCGTGATGACCAACGTGCCGAGGCCGGGGCCCGCGGCATAATCGCGGAGTTGCCACCACGCGTACGCGCCGAGTCGTGCTCGCGGTGCGTTCATGCGTCACCCCCCGCGGGCTGGACTGCGGAGCGGAACTCGCGCTCCAGCGCACTCTCGACCGGCATGACGGCACTGATCACGGCCCCTTCGCCGATCGCCCACGCGAGCCCGCGATTGAGCGTGGCCAAGTCCACCGCGGGGATGGTGATCTCGCCGGGGACCTGCTCCACCGCGGTGGGGAATGCGCCGAGGAGGACCGCGGCGCCCGCCGCGGCCCGCACCCGGTACGCCGTGGCCTCGGTCACGCCAGCACCGCGCAGATCCACGATCCGCTGGATGCGACCCCGGTCGATGATGATGACGCGATCGGCCACACGCTCCAGCTCGTCGAGATTATGCGACGCGATGAGCACGGTCCGGTCAGGACGACGCAACTCGCGGATCAGTGCGCGGAACCGCTGGGTCCACACCGGGTCGAGACCGTGCGTCGGTTCGTCGAACACGTACACGCGCTCATCGCGGAGCAGGGCCTGGGCCAACCCGACCTTCTGCAGATTGCCCTTGGAGAGCTCCTTGCACCGCTTGCGGCGATGCTCGCTCAGTCCCACGCGCTCGATCACATCATCGACGCGGGCCCGCACCACGGCGGCCGGGAGCCCACCGAGTACGGCCATCCGCGTGATCGCTTCGTCGGCGCGCCACGCGGGGTTGAGCGGGATCAACTCAGGGAGGTAACCGATGCCGGTCTCTTCCACGAACTGCCGGGGCGCACGACCATCGATCCGCAACGTGCCCGTCGTCGGCGCGATGAAGCCGAGCAACAGCGCGATGAGCGTACTCTTCCCCGCCCCGTTGGGTCCCGCGATACCGACGACCTCGCCCGCCGCGATCGCGAACGAGACATCGGACACCGCGGTGACCGGGCGCCCGACGAGGGGACGATACGTCTTGCCGACGCCAGCGAGATGGATCAGGAGCGCAGCGCCTCAGTCCACGATCCGCAGGAGCCCCGCGTCGGCTCGGCCGCGGATGAACCGCTCCGCGTCGGACACCGGCACCGACACGCGCATCTGCGCCACGATCTCTTCCCACGTGCCTTCGAACACGCGGCCATCGTTGAGCTCGACCTTATGCTGCGGCTCCTCGCGCTGCGCCATCTCGAGCAACAGCGCGCCGAACAGCTCGAGCTGCGTGCGCGCATCACGATCCGCGGCATCCGCGGCGTGGCGCTCGATCTCGTCGAGCATCGCATCGATGGGATCAGGCTCTTCGTCGAGCTCGAGCAAGCGATCGTGCCACGGGCGCAGGTCGGGGTCGTCGTCCGGTAGGCGACGCCACGTCTGGAGCAGTTCGATGGTCCGCCAGATCGCCAGCTCGTCCCAGTGATCCTCGGGACTGGTCTTCTCGAACTCGACGAGCGCTTCCTCGAACAGGCCATCATCGTACAACAGGTTGCCGAGGTACACGCGCGCTTCGGCGTGATCCGGGTCGAGCACCAACGAACGGCGCAGCGACACGATCGCGGCCTCATCCTGGCCCTGCCGATGCTCGCAGTAGCCGAGCAGGGCGTGCGCTTCCGCGCTCTCGGGGGCCTGCGCGATCGCCGCCGCGAAGAACTCGCGCGATTCGACGATCAGCCCATCGCGGAACAACGCGCGGCCGCACTGGAGCATGAGGTCGATGTCGTCCTCATAGCCCAGCGCCAACACCTTCCGGAACGCGGCGAGCGCGTCATCGATCTGCGTGAACCGGAGCAACGTTTCGCCGTAGCCCGCCAGCGCATCCTCGTGCTCAGGATGCAGGACGAGGGCTTCCTCGAACGCGCGCCGCGCCCAGGCGTACTCCTCACGGGCGAGTCGGGCATAGCCGGCACCGACGTGCAGCTCCACCGCGGTGGGGTAGAGCGCGAGCCCTTCACGGAGGACCGCGAGGGCTTCGTCATACCGCCCTTCGTTGTACAGCTGATGCGCTCGCTCGTCGTACTCTTCCGAACTCAGGAAGTTGGTACCCATGGCTCGTTCGCACTCCATCGAAGGCGGTGAGAAGGATAGTACCACACGGGACAGCGTCGGTTCAATGCCTCCTGTCACGAACGGGTGAGCTGGACGGCGAGTTCACCCGCGACCTGCGCGTTGTGCTCCAACAGATCGAGGTTGGCCGCGAGCGTCGCACCGCCGGTCGCCGCGGCCACCGCGGCCAAGAGGAAGGGCGTGACCTCGGCACCGGTGATCCCGTGGTGGGTGGCCATGCCGAGTGCCCCCGCGACCGCCTGCTCGACCACGCGCCGGTCGAGCGCCGTGGCGGCTGGCGGTGGGACCACGACGACCATGCCGGTGGCGCGCCCCAACGAGCGATGCGCGCGCACCACCGCGGCGAGCGCGGCGATGGAATCCACGCGGGCGGGCACGCGGAGCCCCGTCTCCCGGGTGAAGAACCCCGGGAGCTCACTCGTCTGGTAGCCCACGACGGGGATCCCGAAGGTCTCCAGCCGTTCGAGGGTAGCCGGGAGATCGAGGACGCATTTGGCGCCCGCGCACACCACCACCACTGGGGTCCGCGCGAGTTCGATCAGATCGGCGGATTCATCGTAGGGCGCGGCACGGTGCACCCCACCGATGCCACCCGTCGCCAGGATCCCGAGGCCGGCCGCGGCGGCGATGAACATCGCGGCCGCCACCGTGGTGGCCGCATCGGCCTCCTGGGCCATCGCCGCCGGGAGGTCGCGCGTGCTGGCTTTGCGGACAGTGTCGCGGGCGAGGAATCGCGCGAGGGCCTCCCCTTCGAGGCCCGCCGTCAGGGTGCCACGCACCACCGCGGTCACCGCTGGCGTCGCGCCAGCGCGCGCCACGGCGCGGACCATGCGGTCGTGGGCATCGACATTGGCGGGGATGGGTAACCCCTGCGCCAAGACCGACGATTCGAGAGCGACGAGGGGGCGGCGGTCGGCCAAGGCGTGGGCGACCGCGGGACTGCAGTGGCCCGAGGCGCCTGTCACCGGCGCCGTGACGTCAGTCCGCGTCGGCGAAGTCGTCCGCCTTTCGTGTTTCGAGCACGTCGCGGTCGGGGTGCTTCGGGTCATGCAACGCGATGATCTTGACCGTCTCACCGCTGTAGATGTCGAACGATTTGGCCTCAAGCTGCGCGAGCTTGATCTGATGCCCGTCCTCGAACTTGAGGATCACGACCGGGTAGCCGTCGTTGCGGTACATCTTGCGGAGCTTCTGGGGCTGGCGGCTACCGGACATCGAGGGGTTCTCCAAAGGGCGACTGCGCAAATGTCGTGGAGCGCACACATTTGCGCCAGAGTGAACTTAGGTGACGGTCCCGTGCACGGCGGCGAACGGGCGCCACGCCTCGGTGGCGAGGATCTCATCGATCGCGCCGACCGCCGCCTCGACCTCGTCGTCGGTCGTGTAGAAATGAGGCGCCACCCGGATCCCCGCCCCGGGCCGGTAGTCGATGACGACATCGCGGGCCAGCAGCGCGCGCGCCACGGCCAACGCCTCCGGCACATCGATCGCCACGGTCCCGCCGCGCCGGGCGGGGTCCCGGGGGGCGTTCACGGTCCATCCGCGCGCGTCGGCCAGCGCGATCAGCCGCGCCGTCTGCCGCTGACTCTTGGCCCGCACGGCCGCCATTCCGGCCTCGAGCAAGATGCGCGGGCCTTCCGTGGCTGCGTACAACGCCGGCACCGCCGGCGTGCCGGTCAGCCAGCGGCCCGCGCCCGCCGTGTGGTCCATCTCCGCCGCGAACGCGAACGGCGCCGCGTGCGCCTGCCACCCCGTGAAGGCCGGGCGCACGTCGTCCGGCAATGTGGGCGACGCGTACACGAAGCTCCCGCCCGGTCCGCCACACAGCCACTTGAGCACCCCGCCCGTGAGCCAATCCACCTGGGTCGCCTTCACGTCGACCGGCACCACACCCACCGAGTGATACGCATCCACCGCGATCAGCGCGCCCATCGCGTGCGTGTGTGCGGCGACGCGGGCGATGTCGAGCACATACGCCGAGCGGAACAACACGTCGGAGATGCACACCAACCGCGTGCGTTCGTCGATCGCCGCACAGAGCGCGTCCTCACTGATGGTCATCCCATCCTCACTCTCCACCACGACGATGCGCGCGCCCAGCCGCCGCGCGAGGCCCTCGTACACATACCGCACACTGGGAAAGTCCAACGCCGTCATCACGATGGTGTCCCGCGGCGCCGTGTACTCGAGCGACGAGAGGATGCCCGCATGCGCGATGGTGACGTTGGGCGTCATCGCCACCTCACCCGGTCCAGCACCGAGCAACGGCGCGATCCCATCGCCCACCTGCAGCGGCATCTCCCACCACGCATCGGCCCACGCCCGCACGCCACGCGCCGCCCAGATCCGCGTGTACTCAGCCAGGCGCTCGGGCACGAGCCGCGGCATCGCCCCGAGGGAGTTCGACACGAGATACGTGGAGGTCGCGAGGATGGGGAATTCGTCGCGGTACGCGAGCAGCGGATCGGTCATCGGGCGATGCTAGGAGAGGGTCGCGGCCGCACGGCGCGCTTCGAATCGCGCCAGCATGCCGTAGAGGGTCGGGAGGACGAACAAGGTGAGCACCGTCGAGGTGATGAGCCCCCCGATGACCACCGTGGCGAGTGGGCGTTGCACCTCGGAGCCCGGACTGGTGGACAGCGCCATCGGGATGAAGCCGAGCGACGCGACGAGCGCCGTCATCAGCACCGGCCGCAGACGATCGAACGCGCCGTCCACGATGGCCTCGTCGATGCCCTGCCCTTCGTCACGCAAGGCATTGATACGGGCCACGAGTACGACGCCATTGAGCACCGCGATGCCGAACAGCGCGATGAAGCCCACCGAGGCCGACAAGCTCAGGTTGAGGCCGCGCAGCCACAGCACGGCCACGCCGCCCACCAGTGCGAACGGCACATTGGTCAGCACCAGCACCGACTGCCCGACCGAGCCGAACGTCGCGAACAACAACAAGAAGATCAACACGATCGCCGCCGGGACGACCCATACCAAACGCGTCATGGCACGCGCTTGGTTCTCGTACTGGCCGCCCCACTCCAGGAACACGTTGGGCGGCAGCGTGACCGCGTCGGCGACCTCCTGCCGGACCTCTTCAACGAATGAGCCCAGATCACGCCCGCGCACGTTGGCCATCACCAGCGTGCGGCGCTGCGCGTCCTCGTGCGCGATGACCTCCGGGCCGGTGGTCGAGACCAGTTGCGCCACGGCCCCCACGGGGACCAGCGCACCCTGCGCCGTGCGGAACGAGAGACGGCGCAACGCCTCCGCGTCGCGGCGCGCATCGTCGCTCACGCGCACCACGATCCCCACGCGGCGCGGCCCATCGACCAACTCGGTGGCGACCCGCGTGCCCATCGCTAACTCGATGGCCTCTTGCACATCGGCCACCGTGGCCCCGTGCGAGGCCAGCGCCTCACGGTCGACCTCGACGCGGAGCTCGCCGCTGCCCTCGCTGATCTCCACCGACACGTCCGCCGCCCCGCGCGTCCGTGCGACGATACCTTCGATCTGCGCCGCGAGGCGATTGGTGACGGCGAGGTCATTGCCCACCACCTTGATGCCGAGATCGGTGCGGATGCCGCTCTCCGACTCGTCGAGACGCATGGCCAGCGGCTGCGTGTAGCCGATGCCGAGCCCGGGGATCACGGCCAGTGCGGCGTCGAACGCGGCGATGAGCCCTTCGCGGTCGCGGGCCGTGGTCCACTCCTTCATGGGCCGCAAGGTCACGTACACATCCCCTTCGTACAGCCCCATGGCCTCGGTGGCCAGATCGGGGCGTCCTTCCTTGGTCACGACCATGGTGACCTCAGGGAACGTCATCAGGATCTCTTCCACGGCCGTCGACAAGCGCGTCGCATCCTCGAGCGACACGCTGGGCAGACGCCGCGTGTTCACGAGGATGGAGCCTTCATCGAGCTTGGGCATGAACTCCGTCCCGATCATCCCGAGCGACCCCACCGCGATCAGGATCGCTGCCACGGATCCGATCACGAAGGCCGTGCCTCGCTCCATGGCCCAGCGGAGCGCGCGGATGTACCGCGACCGCACGGCCTCGAACCAGCGGCTCGGCTCCTCGTGCGCATGATGCAGCACGGCCGCCGCGATCGCGGGCACGTAGGTCAGCGCCAGCAGCAGTGAGCCCAACACCGCGAGCACGACCGTGAACGCCATCGGCTTGAACATCCGCCCTTCCATCCCGTCGAGCGTGAAGATGGGGATGTACACGGCGACGATGATGGCGATACCGAACAAGATGGGCCGGGCGACCTCGATCGCCGCATCCCGCAGCAGCGCGGTGCGATCCTCCTCCGGACGCGCGCGCTCCAAGCGACGGATGAAGTTCTCGACCATCACGACCGACGCATCCACGATCAAGCCGAAGTCGAGCGCGCCCAGCGACATCAAGTTGGCCGAGTAGCCGAAGGTCCACATCCCGATGAACGCGAACAACATCGAGAGCGGGATCACCGACGCGACGATCAACGACGCCCGCACATTGCGCAGGAACAAGAACAGGACGGCGATGACGAGGAGGCCGCCGCCGACCAAGTTCTTGATGATCGTGCCGGTGGTGCGCGCGACGAGTTCCGTTTGGTCGTAGTACGCGGTGATGCGCACATGCGCCGGGATGGCCGAGCGGATGCCCTCGAAGCGCTCGAGCACGCCCGTGATGACCGCCCGCGAGTCGGCGCCTTGGAGCTTGAGCACCATCCCGCTGACGACTTCACCCTGCCCGTTCTGCGTGACCGCCCCATAGCGCGGCCGAGCGCCCCGCTGGATCGTCGCCACATCGCCGATGCGCACCGCGGCGCGCCCCGGGACGGCGATGACCATCGTGGCGAGTTCGGGCGTGTCATCCACGCGCGCGAGACCACGGATCGCGTACCGCTCGCCACCGTGCTCGAGGAACGACGCCCCGAACAGCCGGTTGTTCTCATCCAACGCCCGGTGCACATCGCCCAGCGTGAGGCCGCGCGCCGCGAGCGCCGCGGCATCCACCACGATCTCGATCTGCTCAGTGAGCCCGCCCCACGCATTGATCTCCGACACGCCCGGCACCGTGCGCAAGCGCGGCCGGATGACGTAATCGTGCAACGTCGTCAGGTCCGTCAACGACATCGAGTCGGACGTCAGCGTGTACTGGTACAACTCGCCCATCGGAGTCGTGATGGGGCCGAGACCGGGCTCCACGCCTGGCGGCAGCGCTTCCATCGCATCGCCGAGGCGCTGCTGCACCACCGTGCGCGCGAAGTACACATCCACCGCGTCGGGGAACGAGACGGTGATCAGCGACAGACCGTTCTTGGAGACGGAACGCACACCGTCGGCGCGCGGGAGCCCCATCAACACCGACTCGAGCGGATACGTGACCAAGCGTTCCACATCGGCCGGTGACATCCCCGGGGCCGGCGTGATCACCTCCACGCGCGTGCCGGTGAGATCGGGGAACGCGTCGAAGGGCACGCGTTGCACGGCGAGGAGTCCGACGACGATGAGCGTCAGGACGCCACCCAACACGAAGAGTCGCTGGCGGAGTGCGAACCGGATCAGAGCTTCGATCACGGGGCGCTCAGTGGTCGTCGCCGCCGAACGCGCCGCGGCGCTTCAGCAACTCGGCCTTGGCGATCGCCGCGCCCTGCAGGATCACCTGGTCCTGCGTGGACAGCCCGGCGAGGATCTCGACGCGCTCCCCCGTGCGACGGCCCACCCGCACCGGTCGCGCGGCGATGTGCATCCCTCCGTCCTGCTCCCGCGCGACGATGACGACGGTATCGCCCTCCATCGCCTGCACGGCCGCCGAGGGCACGCTCAGCACGCGCGCCCCGGCGACCGCCGCCAACTCGGCCTGCGCCACCATCTCGGCGCGCAACATCCGTTCGCGATCATCGATGAGTGCCCACAGGGCGATCGTGCGGCTCACGGTATCGAGCGCCGGGGCGACGCGCGTCACGCGCGCGGCGAACGTGCGCCCGGGGAATGCCGGGACTTGGAAGCGGATCGTCGCGCCCACGCGCGCCGCGCTGATGCCGGTCTCGGGCACATAGACCTCGAGCACGAGCCCTTCGGTGTGCGCCACCGTGTACAGTGGCGCGCCGACGAGCACGACCTGCCCTGGCTGCACGGGCCGCTCGATCACCACGCCGTCGAGGGGCGCGCGGATCACCGCGTGGTGCGGGTCCACGTTCGGCACATCAGGGCCTTCACCCAGCAGATGTTCGACCAAGCCTGCCGCGCGCTCGAAGGCCGCATCGGCCTCACCCAACGCCGCATCGGTCATGCTTCGCGCCACGCGCGCCCGCTCCAGATCGGCGGTGCTGGCGGCGCGTAATTCGAGGAGTCGCTCGGCGCGCGCGAGCTCGCGCACGCCTTGGGCCGCGGCATCGCGGGCGGCGGCACGATGCGCCGTGGCCGCCGACAGATCCCGGCGCGCATCCATCATCTCGTGCGTGTGGATGAGGGCGAGCACATCGCCCGCGCGCACCCGTTCGCCGGGCAACGCGCGCAACTCGGCGATGCGCCCTTCCACGATGGAGCCGATGGGCGAGGTGGACGCCGGATCCGACACGAGGCGCCCGACGACACGCCACGTCTCGGCCCACGGCAATGAATCCACGGGCACGAGCGTGAAGCCACCGATCGCGACCGAGGCCGCGAGCAACGTGGCGGTGTCGGCGGCCGGAGTGGCATCGAGGTGTTCGTCCACGGGATCAGCGGCACGGCAGGCCGCCGTGAGTCCCAGGAGCGAGAGGAGGAGCGAGGAACGCATCACGGAGTCCACGGATCGAGAGGGCCGCGTCCCGCTGCGGCACGAAGGTCGAGGTCAGCGAGCAAGCGCGCCGCGAGTCCTTCGGCGGCGGCGGCCCGCACATCATACGCGGCCCGCTGCGCTTCGAGCACCGCGGTGAGGGTGCTGGCCCCTTCGCGGTAGGTGGCACGGGCGATCGAGGCGACATCATCGGCGCGGGCGGCCAACGTGGCGGCCGCCGCCCCCCGCGCCGCGATCGCTTGCCAGCCCTCGTAGGCCGCGTCCAGCTCGGCATCCACGCGGAGCGACATCGCGGCGGCTTCGGCGCTGGCGATGCGCCACTCCGCGTCGGTGGTCGTGCGGGCGCCGCCGTTCTGATTGAAGAGCGGGAGCGGCAGCATGAAGCCGACCACGGCCGTGTTGTAGATCCCGGAGGTGTTCTTGGTGCCACCCACGAGGTGCAGGTCCCCGATGATGCCACGGCGTTCGGCCGAGCGTCGCAGCGCGAGTTGCTCCGCTGTCGCCGCGGCGGCGCGGAGATCAGGGCGCGTATCGCGCGCGACGCTGCGTAGCGCGTCGCGCGCCGGCGGCGTCGCGCGCGGGGCACTGACGAGCGGGGCCAGCCCAGCGACATCGCCACCGAGCCACACGCGGAGCTCGGCCCGCGCCTTGGCGGCGGTCACCTGCGCCGAGGCGGCGACGAGGAAGGCCCGGTCGGCCTCCACGCGCGTGCGGAGCGCGGCCACTTCTGCGACGGCCCCGGCGCTGAACCGGGCCGAGTCGAAGGCCGCGAGGGAGTCGAGGGCCACCGCATTGGCGTGGGCCGCGGCGGCGATCTCGGCAGCGGTGGCCGCCGCGACCCACGCGCGCGCGGTGCTGTGGTCGAGCATGATGCGCGCGGCCGCACTGTCGGCGGCGGACCGCCGGGTCGCGGCGGCGCGGGCCTGCCAGAGCGCCACACGACGTCCCGTGAGATCCACCGGGATGGCGAGCGTGAAGAACTCGTCGGGCGGCAACGGGCTGCCCCCGTTCTCGCGGCGGTACTCGAAGACGGGGTTAGGGAACTGCGTGGCCAGCGCCTGCTCGCCGCGGGTCAATGCCCCGCGCGCGCTCGGCACGTCGCGCCACGGCCCCTGCGACCGCGCGCGAGCGACCGCGTCCTCCATGGTCAGTGGCCCCTGCGCGTCCGCGAGGCCGGCGCAGGTGACGAGGGCCAGCACGACGCGGCGTACGATCGAGGAGGAAGTGACGATCACGGGTCTGGAGCAGGTGGACGACGAGTGGCGCACCGGAAAGCAAGCGAGTGGCGCAGGTGCTGACCAGTTCCGGCGATCGCTTCCGATAGGGTATTATCGACTGTGAACAACGCGCAGCTTCCCGATCGCTTCTCCCTCGTCCTCGGCGGCGGTGGCCTGAAGGGGTTCGCCCATATCGGTGTCCTGCGCGCGCTGGGGGAGCGAGGGATCGAGCCGTCGCTGGTCTGCGGTACGAGTATCGGCTCGTTGATCGCGGCGGCGTACGTGGGCGGGATGTCCATCGACGAGATGGAGGCGCGGGCGGTGGCGTTGACGCCGCGCGACCTCTTTCGGATCGATCATCTGGGGATGGTCAGCAAGCGGATGCGGAATCCTTCGCTGTACCTCGAGGAGCCGCTCCGACAGCTGGTGGACGACATCGTGGCACCGGGTCGGCTCCGGGATCTCTCGCGACGCCTGTTGATCGTCACCACCGACCTCGAGCGCGGTGGACAGCTGGTGTGGGGGTTGCCCGGCTTGGACGACGTGTCGGTCCGCGAGGCCGTGTACGCGTCGTGCGCGCTACCGGGCTTCTTCCCGCCCGCGCGCATCGGCCATCGGCTGTGCGTGGATGGGAGCGTGATGGACAATCTGCCCGTCACCATCGCCGCGCCGGGCATGGAGGGCGTCATCGCGGTGGATGTGGGGAGTACGTCGCTGGCGATCTCGCGACGGCTCGACCGTAAGGGATTCGCCGCGACGTACATGCGATCGGCGCAGATCATGATGCACGCGTTGGAACAAGAGCAGCTCCAAAGCTGGGGACGGCCGCCGATGCTCTTGGTCCGGCCGGCGACGTGGCACTATCCGTGGTTCACGTTCAAGCGCACGAAGGAGATCATCGCAGCGGGCTACGTGGCCGCCCACGATGCGCTGGATCGGATCGGCGACAACCTGCGCACCGGACGGGGGGTGTATCCGCGGCACCAGGTGGAACTCTCCGTGGACCGGCCGGCGTGCGTGGGGTGCACGCTGTGCGCGACCCTTGCACCGCACGTGATGCGGATGGACGACGACGGCAAGGCCGAAGTGCGCGAACCGCTGCTGGAGTGGTCGCGCGCCGATGGCAACTTCGTCCACCAATGTCCCAGCGAGGCCATCCACGTGACGGTGATCGACGGCGAGACCCGCCGCCCCTCGGTGCAGATTGAGATGATCGACGAATGACCGTCCCGGTCGCGCAGGAAAAGTCGGGGCGGGTCCTTACCTATCTATGGGTCACGCTGGTGACGGCGGTCGCGGTGGCCTGGTTCGCCGCGCCGGAGTGGTTCGACGCCGACACCTGGTCGGCTCGGCTGGCTGAGTTCGGGGCGTGGGCGTGGGCGATCTTCATCGTGGTGTCGCTGGTGCGCGGCCTGCTGCTGATCCCCAGCACTCCGGTCATTTTGACCGGAGCTGCCCTCTTCCCAGGGGCGCCTGGTGCCGTATTCCTCATTTCGATGGTCGGGATCTGCCTTTCGGCGGTTCTTCTCTATCGCTTTCCGGGGTTCGCGGGGTACGATTCTCGGTTGGCGGCGAAGTACCCGGAGCAGCTCGGACAGCTCCGGGCACAGCTCACCAGGCCCCGGGCGATGTGGTTCGTGGCGGCGTGGGCGTTCTTTCCCGCCGTCCCGACCGACTTGATCTGTTACGCGGCAGGGTTGGTCCGGATGCCGTTGCACCGTCTGATGTTCGGGATCATCCTCGGCGAAGTGCCGTTGGTGTTGGCCTATGTGGTCCTGGGGAATCGCGTGGTGTCCCTGTGGCCCTTCTGAGGTGTCGTCGTTGATCAAACACATCGCGCACATCCGGACATCGGGGACGATCGTTCGCAGTTCCCCGTACCTGATCAACCGGCTGCTGCGGAGCATCGACTTCACGCGGGCCCGCACGGTCGTGCAGTTGGGCGCCGGCACTGGGTGCATCACCCGCGCGCTGCTCAAGCGGATGCGTCCCGACGCGCGGCTCATCGTGCTCGAGCTCAATCACGCGTTCATCGACGCGTGCAGCGCGATCAGCGACCGTCGCCTGACGATGCATCACGCCTGCGCCACCACGTTGCCGCAGGTACTCGCGGCGAGGGGGCTCCCCCACGCCGATCACGTCGTGTCGAGTCTGCCCCTCGCGATCCTCGACGACGGCCTCGTCGACCAGATCCTCGAGGTGTCGCAGGCCGCCCTCGCCCCAGGCGGGAAGTTCTTGCAGTACCAGTACAGCCTGAAGCATCACGCGATGCTCCAAGAGCGCTACGACGACGTGCAACTCGGGTTCACGCTCGCCAACATCCCGCCCGCCTTCGTGTACGAATGCACGCAGGGCGCGCGCGTGGCGGTCGTCGGCGACTAGAGGATCCGCGCGCCGACCGCGGCGCGACGGCAGCCGATCCCTGACACGATGCGGCTCCCGATGGGAGCGGCACACACCTCTCGACGGCCACGGGGCACCTCCCCCGATCCTCCCCGTGCGCGTAGATTCGAGGTAGCCTGAGTCGGACCACCGACTCAGTGGCTCCGGCGCTCAATTCCAGTACGGCTGCCCTCGCGGCGGCCCCCCTCGCCCCATGCCCAGCTCCAACTCCTTCGGCGCCCGCACGACGCTCACCGTCGGCGGTACCCCGTACACCTACTGGCGCCTCGATGCGGTCGCCGGTCTCCCTGGCGCCACCGTCGCGCGGCTCCCCTTCTCGCTCAAGGTCCTCCTCGAGAACCTGCTGCGGAACGAGGATGGCCACTTCGTCTCAGCCGACAACGTCCGCACGCTCGCGACCTGGGATGTGCGGGCCTCGCTCGATCAAGAGATCGCCTTCCGCACCGCCCGCGTGTTGCTGCAAGACTTCACCGGTGTGCCCTGCGTGGTGGACCTCGCGGCCATGCGCGACGCCATCGCGACCCTCGGTGGCGACCCGGCCAAGATCAATCCGCTGCAGCCCGTGGACCTGGTCATCGACCACTCGGTGCAGGTGGACGAGTACGGTACCGACGCGGCCGAGCTGATCAACGTCGAGAAGGAATACGAGCGCAACGTCGAGCGCTACCAGTTCCTCCGCTGGGGCTCCACGGCCCTCGACAACTTCCGCGTGGTGCCACCGGGCACGGGCATCTGTCACCAAGTGAACCTCGAATACTTGGCGTCGGTGGTGTTCACGGCTGAGCACAACGGCGAGACGCTGGCCTACTGCGACTCGCTGGTCGGCACCGACTCGCACACCACCATGATCAACGGCCTCGGCGTGCTCGGCTGGGGTGTGGGTGGCATCGAAGCCGAGGCCGCGATGCTCGGTCAGCCGGTGTCGATGTTGATCCCCGAGGTCGTCGGCTTCAAGCTCACCGGCAAGTTGCCGGCGGGTGCGACGGCCACCGACTTGGTGCTCACGTGCACCGAGATGC
>JBEIVF010000199.1:0-3759 GCA_040374005.1 Gemmatimonadaceae bacterium
CGACGACGCGGCCGTACAACTCCTGCAAGTCGGCGATGTCGTCGTACGGACGGTTCGCGGCCGGCTGCAAATAGCCCATCATCCGCTTGAAGTTGCGCTGCCCGTACTCGGCGGCCTTCACCGGATCGTTGTCACCCACGGCTTCGGTGTTGTCCTGATAATCCGCGCCCTGATTCCCCGCGGTGGAGAACCGCAGCCAGGGCACGGTGTCCTGCACCCGCGCCCATTCGTCGAGCGTCTTGCGCTCGTCTTCCGGCGTGCGCGCACCCGGGATCGGCTTGTAGCCCCACGCGATCATGAACTTGTCGTACGGTCCGATGCCCGGGACGAGATGCTCGGGATCGATCCCATCCTCTGGTTGCGCGACATAGTTGAAGCGCGAGTAGTCCATGATGGAGGGCGTGTGACCCATCTTGGCCGCCCAGGTCTTGCTGCGCAGCGAGTCCACCGGGTACGTGCCCGAGCCCTTCATGTTGTGCTGCATGCCGATCGTGTGGCCGACTTCGTGCGCCACGACGTACATCAGCATGCGGCCCGACAGATCCTTCGGGAACGGCCACACGCGGGCACGCGGATCGGCGGCACTCGCCTGCGCGAAGTACCACCCGTTGCCGAGGTTCATCACGTTGTGGTACATCTGGATGTCCGACTCGATGATCTCACCTGAGCGCGGATCCTTGATCGACGGACCACTCGCGTTCTGCGTGTTCGACGGCAGCCAGCGCACCACGGAGTAGCGCGCGTCCTCAGCCGACCACTCCGGATCCTGCTGCTTCGACGGCGCTTCCTTGGCGACGATCCCCTGATAGAAGCCGGCCTCGGCGAACGCGCTCTGCCACGACTCGATGCCCTTCTTCACCCAGGGCACCAGCCACTCGGGTGTCGCCGGGTCCACGTAATACTCGATCGGCTTCTTCGGCACGCAGAGGGTGCCGACCATGCGATCGGAGCACTCGAGGCGCCAGCGCGAGATGAAGCGCTTCTCGACCACGCGCGGCTCATCGGCGCCGAAGTCCGTCGTGCCCACCGAGAAGTAGCCGACGCGCTGATCGAAGTAGCGCGCCATCATCGGCGTCTCGGGCAGCTTGAGGAAGCTCCAGTGCATGAGGAACGTCGCCGTGGGCGGCATCGTGAATGCCGCTGCCGCGCCACCGCGCCCACCACCACCACCGGCGGCTGGGGTGTTGGTGATCGTGATCGTACTGCGCACTTCGACGTTAGTCGGGTACGTGTGTGCCGACTCGATCCACGTGCGGCCCGCATCGACCTGGCCACGGTAGCGCGCCGCGGGGCTCATCTCCCAAGGCGGTTGCGTGAAGAGGCGCGTCACGTCCACCACCGACGCCGAGTCCGCGCCGAACGCTTCGACGTTGAACGACGCGAGGATCGGCGGCACATTCGACGCCGCCACCGCGCGCGCGATCGGCAAGGAGGCATCCGCGGTGATGTCGAACGGGATCAGGCGCAGCAACACACGATTGCCCATGCGCTCCCAACGGACGACGCGATTGCCTTGCGCCTGCCCGCCGTAGCCGGCGCCCAGCGTCGTCGCTTCGATCTGCTGCACGAGCAAGATGTCCTTGCCCAGCACGGAGGCCGGGATCTCGAACAGCACGCGGGCGCCATCGCGGTGCGTGCGCACGAGGCCGTCGCGCGACTGCATGCTGCTGGTGACGACGCGGTTGTAGGCGCGCGGCGCGGCGGCCTCACCGCCGCCGGCATTCCCGCGTCCGCCGCCCGTCGCGGGCGTCTCCGTGACGGTGCCGCGTTCAACGACCGGCGTCGCCGCGCGGGCCGGCGTGGCCTGAGGAGTGGGTGTGGCGGGCGTTTTGGCGCACGACCACGCTGTGGTGCCGGCCAACAGTAGAACGGCCGTGCGGGTGATGGATCGATGCATGAGGACGGGGGTGGGGGGAGAACAGAGGACAGCGCGCGAGGCGCCCGAACGACGGACTACGGATCTATGCGTAAGCCGGGGGGGAGCGTGAAGCTCGCCGTCGTCCCAGCGGGGATGCCTTGGGCCGCGAACCAGCCGCGACGGACCTCGAGCGCGTAGCGCGCGGGGCCGGTGGAGAAGTGCGTGGTGCGATCATCGTTGGCGGTCATCGCCGCGATGTTGAGGATCTGACCTGACGCATCGAGGAACGCGATGTCGAGATCGAGGGGTGTGTCCCGCATCCAGAACCCCAGCGTCTGATCGGACGCGAACACGAAGAGCATACCGGCCGTGTCGGGCAGGGCCGCTCGCCCCATGAGTCCCTTCGCGCGCTCCTCCGACGTCGTCGCCAACTCGGCGTGGACCACGACAGCACCGAAGCGCACGGGGGTCGTACGCACCGCGGGGTCCGGCGCCGGGGGCGCCGTGGTGGTCGCACGGT
Source organism: Gemmatimonadaceae bacterium (assembly GCA_040374005.1). Lineage (GTDB taxonomy): Bacteria > Gemmatimonadota > Gemmatimonadetes > Gemmatimonadales > Gemmatimonadaceae > DASRAP01. The sequence goes on from JBEIVF010000199.1 coordinate 2,379, forward strand.
CCGCCGCGCACGACACGAATGCCGCCACCACGAGGGGGAGCAGGGCGCTGAGCGCCTTGGGATTCCGAAGTCTCACAGACCTACTACGTTAGCCCCGGGGGGCGACGTTGGACACCTCGCCGGGCTCATTCCTCGTTCTCGCCCAAGTGGAGCGCGCCGTCGCCGAAGCGGGCACGCACGCGGTCGAGGGCCCGCGAGACTTGTCGGTCGCGCTCAGATTCGCCATCGGCCGCCGGGGCAGGAGCGAACAGCCCCAGCTGTGTGGCCACGGCCGCGTCCGCGCCGAAGCCGCTGACGGCCACACCGATCAGCCGCACGGGCCCCGGAAGACGCTGACGGAGGGCGGCGAACAGGCGGCGCACCACGCGGCGGATCGCCCGGTCGCTCTCCACGGGAGCGCTGAGCGTGTGCGCCGCCGTACTCGTGCGGAATCGGGCATCGCGCAGTTTGACGGTGATCGTCCGACACTGCCACTGCTGCGCGCGCAGATCGATCGCGACGCGCGACGCCAAGGCCACCAGACGCCGTTGCACACGCACATCATCGCTGATGTCGTGGCCGAACGTGCGTTCCTGACTGATCTGCTTGCGCGCGGCCCGGGGATGCACGGCGCGCGTGTCGTCGCCCGTGATGCGCTGTGCGAGCCAGGTCCCACCGGTCGCGCCCAGGAGGCCGCACAGCGCCGTCTCGCCGAGGCCCCGGGCGTCGGCCACGGTGACCAGCCCGTGCCGCTGCAGCCGCTCTTGCGCCCGCGGGCCCACCCCGGGGATCGCCGCGAGCGGCAGCGCATCGAGGGACGCTTGCACGTGGAGGGGATCCACGATGTGGACCCCCGTGCCACTCCGCGATGGCTTCGCCAGTTCGACGGCCAACTTGGCCACCAGTTTGCTGGGCCCACCGCCCACGGACACGGTGAGGCCCGTCGCCTCATGCACCGCGGTGCGAATGCGAGCGGCGGTCGCGGCCAGCGGTTCGTCACCGTACAGGCGCTCGGTGCCCGAGAGATCGAGGTACCACTCGTCGATGCTCGCCCCTTCGACCATCGGTGACCACCGCTCGAGCACGGCGCGGATCTCGCGGCTCTTCGCACCGCACATCGACGGCACCGGGACACACATCGCGTCCGGACACAGGCGTAAGGCCCGCGCGATGGGCATCGCCGAGCGCACACCGAAGGCCCGCGTTTCGTACGATGCGGAGCACACCACGCCGCGCCCGCCTGGCCGTCCCCCCACGATCAGCAACGGAGTCCGGCCCGCGCCCTCCGGATCGGCCAGCCGGGCAACGCCAACAAAGAACGCGTCAGCATCCACGTGGAGGATGCGGCGGGGCAGGGCGGGCGAGTGCACCACGAGAAGCTAGCGAATGCAGAACGGGGGCC
>JBEIVF010000298.1:0-1928 GCA_040374005.1 Gemmatimonadaceae bacterium
GGGGTCGTCAGCATCTTCGCGCTCGAACTGATAATCGTACGTCAGTTCCTGCCCGATGTTGATGTGCTTGATGGCCTCGATGAAGATGTGACCATCCTCATCGACCGCTTCGCAGTTGGGGTCGCACGCATGATTGATGAACCGAGCGTCATTGCCCCGGACCGCCGCATCGATCACATGCGTCTCGTCGATCGAGAACAAGAACGTGTGGTGGTCGCGCATCGCCTCGTCGTCGTACCGCCGATCCGCTTCCTTGTGCGTGATCCGCTCCCCGACGTACTCGATGATGCGCTGCCCCTTGCGGATGCGCCGCGTCGCGAAGGCGCCCTTGCCGGCGATCTTCGACTTCTTCACGGCGAACGGATGATCGTCCTTCTTGTGCGTGTGCCGCTTGGGCGTGCGCGCCTTGCTCACTTGATGACACTCCAGCCGAGCTCGAACCCGGCATACCAGTTGCGACGCGGGGCACCTTCACGGACCCGCCCTCCCGCGCCGTTCAGCGTGATCGACCCCACGTACTGCTGATCGAAGAGATTGTTCACCGCGACGAACGGCGCCACGCGCTGTCCGCCGATGGTGCCTTCATACGCCACGCGCAGGTCGAGTCGGCCACGACCCCAATCCTCGACCTCGACCGTATTCGCATCATTGCCCCACACCTGGTCACTCCACGTCCAATCGGCGTCCACCGTGGCCCCGAGCACCCGCGAGCGCAGGCCCAGCCGCACGAAGTTCGCCGGGACACCGGCGGTCGTATTGCCGTCCAACGTGTCGGTCACCGCCCCAAGCACCACGCGGTACTCATCGAACACGTAGTCCGCCCACGTGTACGCGAGGTTCGCATCGATCCACGACGCCAGCGGTGTCGACAGCCCCACCTCCGCGCCCGTGGACTGGGTGCTCCCCGCGTTCTGGAAGAATGCGCGCCCATTGGTCTCGGCGAACTGGATGATCGCGTCGGTCGCCCGACTCCGGAACAGGGAGATGTCGTACTCCACGCGGCCGAGTCCACCGCGCGCACCCGTCTCGAACGTCAGGATGCGCTGGGGACCGAGCGCGGGGTTGAACCCGCCCGATCCATCAGGGCTCACCTGCAACTCGGTGGTCGTCGGCGTCTCGAAGGCCGTCGCCACATTGGCGTACGGCACGAAGTCCGGCGCCACGACGCGGCTCACACCAAGGTGACCGGACAACGCCGTCATGGTGCGATCACCCGTGTTGTCCCGACCATCCTGCAGGAACCGGTCCTCGATCGCGAAGGCCAGGTGGTCCCACCGCGCCCCGACACTCGTCAGCCATCGCTCGTCGGGAGTCCAGGACAGCTGCGCGAACGGCCCCACACTGGTCACCGCTTCGATCTGATCGAGGAGTAAGGTGTCCACCGTGGCGACCGGCCGCCCGCCGCTGGAGCGCTGGTTCTTGCGGTGATCACGCGAGCGCTGCACGTCCAATCCCACCGCGAGCCGCGGCGCGCGCGCATCGACCCCGAGCTGGCGCCGCGCATCGAAGCGCGCGCCCAAGAACCGGCGGTACAGCGTGGCGAACGTCCCGTTCGTCGGGCCTGCCGGCGCCGGCGGTGACACCGCGAGCGCATTGTCCACCGTGCGCGTCGAGCCATACGCCACGGCCCGCAGCGCCGTGCCCCCCTCGGTGGTCGTCCGATAGCCAATCGAGTACTGCCGCTGTCCGACTTCGCGGGCGGCGCCGCGCAGGATATTGAACGCTGCGGCCGAATCCGGGTTCGCGTCCCATTCGGCCTGCGTCAGTGCCCCAGGGTTCAACGCGAAGGGCACACCGGCCTGATTCGCACGGAGCTCGAGCATGCTCGAGGTGCCGAGCGCGTAGTTCACAGCGGCGTTGATCTGCCGCACGTCGGCCCCGCTGTACTGGCGGAAACCCGTCAACGTCGTGCGTGACACCGAGAGCGA
>JBEIVF010000114.1:0-6518 GCA_040374005.1 Gemmatimonadaceae bacterium
CCCGCGCCCTCGCGTTGGATATCGAGCGCGTGGTCGGCGCGGCGGCTGAGGTACGGGCCCTCTAGCTCCCCCGGCAGCACGCCCCTCTCGTGCTTCTCGTGCTACTCGTGCCTCTCGTGCTACTCTAAGTCCTCGAGTCGCGCGCGCAGATCCTCGGCCATCCCGGGATGGCCGTAGCGCTCGGCGGCGACGATGCCGGTCTTGAGTGCGGCGATCGCGTCGTCGCGGCGATCGAGCGCCGCGAGCGCTTCGGCGTAGCGCCCCCAGCCGTTGCCCTCGTCGTCGTAGTGCTCGAGGTAGACGGTGTAGTGCGTGGCGGCATCGGCGAACGCGCCGGTCTTCATGAGCTCGTTGGCGAGGCCGAAGCGAGCGAGGGCGTTGGTCGGATGCGTCTCGACCATCGCGCGGAGGGCGGCAGTGCGGTCGGTCATGGCGGTGTGGGCTGAGGGCGCCCACGCAGGGGGCACCCGACCCCCCAAGATACAACGACCGGCGCACGGAACGATCGCTCGTCCATACGCCGGTCTGCGTGCTACGACGCGCCAGGGCCCGGGCGCATCAGGAAGGGCTTAGAGCCCGCCGCGGCCGCGACCCTGCGGCGGGAGGTTCTTGACGTTCTCGTCGAACTTGGCCTGCTGCTCGGGGGTCAGAACGGCCTTGACGTCGGCGTAGAACTTGGTGTTGAGCTCCATCCGCTTGGCGCCCATCGCCTGACGATCACCGCCGGCCTGCATGTCGGCCATCATCTTGGCCTGTGCCTCGACCATCACCTTGGACAGCGAGTCGACCGTGGTCTTCTGCTTGGCATCGAGCGTGATGCCGGCCATGCGGAGATCCACCTGACGCTGGAGCATCTGCGCCGGATCGCCACCGCGGCCGCCGCCCGTGCCACCACCGCCGCCGCCCTGCGCTTCAGCGCCGCTCGCGGCGGCAAGGAGGGCCAGCACTGCCATACCCGTACGAATGACGCTACGCATGATGAAGCCTCGCGAATGTTTGACTGTGGTGCGGGGGGTGCGAATGCATCCCGCGCGCCACAGTATACGAGTGGAAGCCTTCTGGCGTTAAGGGGCCTCGCGGCTTGGCGGGGGGGAGCGAAATCGGTTACCTTCCATATAAGGCCTGAGCACCGGGGTTCCCGGCGACTCAGGTCGTTGTCCGACAAGCACTTACATCGCCAGCGCTCCTCGTGACCGATAATCTCGACGCCGAACTGCCGGAACTCCCGCCCCTCCCGACGGTTCCGCCCGCTCCACTGCCGCCGCCGCCACCACCGCCACCGGTGAAGTTTCCGCTGGGATGGCTGCTGGATCACGCGTCGGGTCCCATCGCCTATCGCGCCCTGCGCGACGTGGCGGGGCTCAACGATGCGGCCGACAAGGCGGTGTGGATGTCATACGCGTACGCGCCCGCGATGCAACTCGCGATGGCGCAGTCGCAGGAAGGCACATGGAACTCCGCGATGCTCGCTGCCCCGACCGACGTCGGGGGAGGCGTCGCCGGTGTCGGCACAATCAACGCGTTGCGCCGCTTGCTCGAGTACGGCTGGGACAAGGATTCGCCGCCGATGATCACATCGCGGCGTCTGCTGTTCCGCTTGCTCGCCGAAGACTCCGATCCGTCGTTCCTGTTCGAGCTCACGCCCAAGGCGAAGTTCGACGAGGACGTCGCGGCGCACAATCGGCAGATCCTGCGTGAGGCCTCCGCCGCCACGTTGTCGCAGGCGGGCTACGAAGCCGATCCGCGCCTCCGCGGCGTGACCAAGCGCATCCTCGATCGCACGCTCGAGTTCCTCGAGTCGCCGTTGGCTGAGAAGCCGTTCATTCGTGTGGGCAACAAGCAGGTGTTGTCGCCCGATGCGTATCCGCCGTCGATCTACACGCTGCACTTGTTGTCGCACCTGCCGTTGCTGCGGACGGAGTATCACACGGCGATCGAGGCGATCTACAAGTGGATCTCGCAGCCGTGGCCGCGCCAAGAAGCCATCCAGATGGTGGGGGATCAGTTGCTCCCCGTGCCGCACCTGGTGCTCGGCGACCTGCTTCCGCACCGCAACGCGCTCGATGCGGATGTGCCGGCCGGCGTGATGTGGCTCGAGATCATGGCCCGCATGGGCTTCCTGCGCCGCAACGAGATGTGGTCCAAGATGTTCGAGCGCTTGCTCGACGATCGTGGCCGCGATGGTGTGTGGCATCCGCACAAGGGCACCGATGTGCCCAAGACGACGAATCAGTATGTGTGGCCGACCTTCCCGCTCGACACGCCGACCGATGGCGACGAGCGGTGGACCGACCTCACGTTCCGTCTGGGGCTGATCGCGAAGCTCTCGGGGCGGACGATCGAGCTGCTGTAGTTCGCGAGGGCGCAGTGCGCTGGCCGACTCCCGCAAGCGGGCTCATCTCGGTCACGCACGTCCTCGCGTCGGGCGCACACGTGCATGCCGTGACGGGCGGGCCAGCCGATGGTCCGCCCGTCGTGTTCATCCACGGGTGGGGGATCCACTCGTATCTGTGGCGGCACAACGTCGGCGCTCTTGTGGCGGCGGGGTATCGGGTGCTCGCGCTCGATCTGCCGGGGCACGGTGCCTCGTCCGTGCCGATCACGCCGGGCGCCTACACGCTGGCCGCGCTCACCACGTACGTGCGCGAGGTGCTCGACAGCTTCGGGGTGCCACGGGCGCCGATCATCGCTCAGTCGATGGGTGGGCGCGTGGCCGTGGAACTGGCGCTCCGGGCGCCGGAGCGGGTGTCGCACCTCATGCTGTTCGGGAGCGTGGGCTTCGGGGAGGCGCCGAGGACGGTGCCACTGGCGGGGTACCTGCCGCTGCCGCGGCACGTGCCGTCGTCGCTCTTCGTGCGGCGTTGGATGGTCGCGCTGGGCAAGGCCTTCGCCTACGGCAAGCGCGGGACGTTCCTCCCTGACGATGTGGATGCCTACTGGCGCGCCGCGCAGCGCCCCGGGGTGTTGCAGGCCCTCCGGCAGGCGCTGGTGGAGTTCGACTGGCGCGAGCTCACGCCCGACCAGCTCGGCGCCCTGCGCTTGCCCGTGCTGGTGGTGTTCGGCACGCGTGATCGCACCATCCGTCCCCGCCACACCGCTGCGCTGGTGGCCGCCCTGCCGCAGGGCCGCTTGCAGTGGATCGTCGATGCGGGGCACGTCGTCAACGAGGAGGTCCCTGACGAGGTGAACCCGCTGCTGCTGGAGTTCATCAGGGCCGGGGCGTAGGTTACGAGGATATAATGCCAGCGAAAAAGAAGAGCACACCAGCCGCCCGCGCGACGACACCGCGAGCCAAGCGCGCGACCCCTGCCGATGCGGTCGCCGACCCCGAAGTCCTCGTCGCCCCTGCGGTGATCGACGCCGTGGTCGAGCCGGTCGTCGACGAGACCGATGCCCCCGAACCGATCCTGTCGTTCGGCGAGCTCGGGTTGCTCCCCGAATTGGTCTCGGCCGTCGAGGATGCGGGCTACACGACCCCCACGCCGATCCAAGCCAAGGCGATCCCCGTGGCCCTGCGTGGCCGCGATATGATCGGCCTCGCGCAGACGGGCACGGGCAAGACGGCGTCGTTCACGTTGCCGATGGTGCAGCGCTTGCACGGCGGCCCCCGCCGCACGCGCGCGCTGGTGCTCACACCGACGCGCGAACTGTGCATGCAGGTCGAGGAGAGTGTGCGCAAGTACGCGAAGCACTCCGAGATCGATGTCATCGCGGTGTTCGGTGGGGTGCCGTACGAGCCGCAGGAGAAGGCGCTGCGCGCGGGCGTCGATGTGATCGTTGCCACGCCGGGGCGTCTCATCGACCATCTCGAGAAGCAGAACGTGGTGTTCGACGAGCTCGAGTTCTTGGTGCTCGACGAAGCCGATCGCATGCTCGACATGGGCTTCGCGCCGCAACTGAGCAAGATCGTCACGCAGATCCACCCGTACCGGCAGACGTTGCTGTTCAGCGCCACGATGCCGCCCGAGGTGGAAGCCTTGGCGCGCAAGTATCTGCGGCAGCCCATCGTGGTGCAGGTGGGGCGTCGCTCCAGTGCGGCGGCGACCATCCAGCATTGCGTGTACCCGGTGCCACATCACCGGAAGAGCGAGTTGCTCGCCAAGTTGCTCGGCGAGATGACGGCCGAGACGGTGCTCGTGTTCACGCGCACCAAGTCGGGCGCCGACCGGGTGGTGGAACGGCTGGAGAAGGATGGGATCGCCGCCACCGCGATGCACGCCGATAAGTCGCAGGTGCAGCGCACGCGCGCCATCGAGGACTTCAAGAGTGGCAAGATCCGCGTGCTCGTGGCCACGGACATCGCGCAGCGCGGGCTCGACATCAACGGCATCTCGCACGTCATCAACTACGACGTGCCGCAGCAGCCCGAGGACTATGTGCACCGCATCGGCCGAACGGGCCGCGCGCTCACGACGGGCGACGCGTTCACGTTCATGTCGGCTGACGAGATCGGGATGGTGCGTACGATCGAGCGCACGCTCGGTGCGTCGATCCCCCGCATCTCCGTGCCCGGGTTCGACTTCGGGACGTGAGGGCCGCGGCCGCGTCGCGCCTACTGGCGCACGCGGCCCAAGCGCGACACCACGAGGGTATCGGCCGCACGGCCGCGCTCGAGGATGATGGTGCCGTTGGCGATGCCGCGGCCCAGCCCCGTGGCACCGAAGCTCATCGCGGCGGTGGTGGTGCGCAGCGTGACGCGATGATCGCGCAGGAACTGATGCGTGACCAGCGTGGAGTCGCGCGTGGTGATGCGCGCGCTGGTCGACGTGAGGTGGATGGTCGCACCGCCGTAGTGGATGCCGGCCCGCCGGGCTCTGGCGAACGCGCCGTGGAGGGTGATGGTGGCGTGGCGGACGGCCAAACGATCGAACAGAGCGCGCAGCGTGGTGACGGTGGCGAAGCTGAGTAGCGACGTTAGCGCGAGAGCGACTAATAGTTCGACTATAGTGAAGGCTGGTCGGGCACGAGAGGGGCACGAGAGGGGCACGAGAGGCACGGGTGGGGGGTGGATTGTTCGGGCTGGGGCTCGGCTCTATACTCACTCCTGCACACCCTTTCCTCGTCACCACATTCGCGCGCTGCGGCGCGTTGCAACGCGGAGTCCTTCATGCGATCGCTTCGAGTCTTCGGTGTCCTCTCTGTAGCCGCGCTGCTCGGCGCGTGCACCAACCCGCTGCGGGAAGCGCAGTTGCTCAGTGAGATGCAGGCCATGGGCGATGTGATCAACGAGACGCGGTCGTACGTCGCCGATCTCGAAGCGCGGGTGGATTCGCTCGTGACGGTCGCGGCGCGGCACGATACCGCGACCACGCGGCTCGCCGAGTTCACGGGCGTGCAGATCCCGAAGTCGCCGTACTGAGATGCCGATGACGATCGGGGTCTCTGCCCTCGTGGGCGTCGCGCTCGCGTCCATCGCCTCGCCGGTGTCGGCGCAAAAGCGCTTCCTTGCGCTCGGCGATTCGTACACCATCGGTGAAGGGGTCACCGAGGCCGAGCGGTGGCCGGTGCAGCTCGTGAAGAAGCTGCAGGAGCGCGACATCCGTATCGGCGCGCCGCAGATCATCGCCACGACGGGCTGGACCACTGACGAGCTCGACGCCGCGATCGATGCGGCCCGGCCCGCGCCGCCCTACGAACTGGTGACGTTACTCATCGGCGTCAACGATCAGTACCGCGGCCGCAGTGTGGACGAGTACCGCACGCAGTTCAAGGTCCTCCTCGAGCGGGCGCTGTACCTCGCGGGGATGGAGCCGTCACGCGTGATCGTCGTCAGCATCCCCGACTGGGGCGTCACGCCCTTCAATCGGCGGCGCGACAAGGCTGTGGTCGCGCGCGAGATCGACGCGTTCAACGCGGTGAACCGCGTGGAGGCCGCTGCCCGCAAGGTGCAGTGGCTCGACATCACCGACCTCACGCGCGCCGAGCCCACCGCAGTGGTGGACGACGGCCTCCACCCCAGCGCCGCGATGTACGCGCAGTGGACGGAGCGCCTCGTGCCCCTCGCCGTGCAGGCGCTCCGTCGGTGATCGTGGTGCGGCGGCGTTAGCGCACCGCGGCGTTAGCGCACGCCGCTGAGGTAGTCCGCTGCTAACGACGCGAGGGCGCGTACGCCCACCGGCAGTGCGCGCTCGTCCACATCGAACAGCGGCGAGTGATTGGCGGGAGCCGCCGCATGATCGGTGCCCGGCCCCGTGACGTTCAGGAACACGAACATCCCCGGCACCTTCTCCAAGTAGCGCGAGAAATCCTCGGCCGGCATGCTCAGCTTGGCGATGCCCACCTTGCCCGGGCTCACGCGCTCCAGCGACGGCACCATGCGGCGCACCATCGCGCTGTCGTTGAGCGTCACCGGGTAGCCCGGCACGATCGACACCTCAGCGCGGGCGCCCGACGCCTCAGCGATCTTCATGGCGGTGCGCGTGAGCCGCTCGTGCAACTGCGTGCGCACGGTGCGGTCGAACGTGCGGATGGTGCCGATGAGCACCGCGCTGTCGGGGATGATGTTCTCGCGCACCCCG
>JBEIVF010000045.1:0-11216 GCA_040374005.1 Gemmatimonadaceae bacterium
CGTGAAGTACGAGTGGATGTTCTGGGATCAGGCGTGGACGGAGCAGGTGTGGCCGGTGTGATGCCGCCGCTGATCCGCGACGTGACGCCCGCTGATCACGCCGCGATGCTCGACATCAACAACGCTACGTACCCCGCGATGAATCTCCTCGACGCTTCGGCGCTCGCGGCGATCATCGCGGGGTGTACGTACGCGCGCGTGGCCGTGGACGCCGACGGTGTCGCCGCGTTCTTGCTCGGCTTACCGCCCGGTGCGGTGTACGACTCCGACAACTACCGCTGGTTCAGCGCGCGCTACGACGATTTCCTGTACGTGGATCGCATCGCGGTGCATCCGCGCGCGCAGAACCGCGGACTCGGCGCGGCGCTGTACGACGACATGGCCGCGTGGGGCACGGGCCGCTCGCCGTGCATCTTGGCCGAGGTGAATCTCATCCCGCCCAATCCGGGGTCGCAGCGCTTCCATACGCGACACGGGTTCACCGCGGTGGGCGAGCTCGATCATCCCTTCGATGGTACCTACACGAAGCGCACGGTGATGCTCCACCGTGCGCTCAGTGCACTGACGTAAGCGAGACGACTTAGTTGGTGCCGCGCTTCTGCGAGGCGCCGATGAGTTCGTCGGAGATGATCTCCCACTTCCCGTCGTCGGTGTAGTGCCAGCGGATGGTGTAGCGGCCGGTCATGTCCTTCATGGCGTTGGCCTTCACCAAGTCGCCCTCGATCTGGTAGCTGCCCGAGTCGGTGACGACGCGATCGGCGACGCTCCAGCCGGCCGAGGTGCGCTGCATGTTCATGACGCCGAGTTGCGCGGCGCGGCCGGCCCACGCGGTGTCGAGCGTGGCCTTGCCGCGGTACGTGCCGACACCGGGCACGGTGACGGCGGTGGAGTCGGAGTACCACGTGGCGAGCGCCGTGCGATCGCCGAGGATCCACTGGAAGTCGATGAGCGCGTTGTTGGTGGCGATGGTCATCGTCAGCAACGAGTCGGGGACCATCGGCAGGGCGGTGAGCTCGGCGGGCGCTTCATCGGCGCCGGAGGCGCAGGCCGCGCTGAACAGGATGAGCGCGGTGGCGGTGAGTCGAAGAGTGTGTGTCATCATGTGGTCGGTGCCTCGCCGTCGCCAACGGCCATGCCCATGGCATGGTATCCCTTGTCGACGTAGAGGGTGACGCCGCTGATACCACTGGCGAGCGGCGAGGCGAGGAAGGCGGCGGTGGTGCCGACTTCGCGGGCCGTGAGTTGTTCGGGGAGTGGTGAGTTGATCTCGCAGTATTCGACCATACGTTCGATGATCCCGATCGCACTGGCGGCGCGCGACGCCAGCGGACCGGCGGAGATGGTGTTGACGCGAAGGCCGTGCGCGCGACCGGCCTCGAAGGCGAGCACCCGCGTGTCGCTTTCCAGCGCGGCCTTGGCGGTGGACATGCCGCCGCCGTAGCCAGGGATCACGCGTTCACTCGCGAGATAGGTCAGCGACGTGACGGAGCCGCCGGGACGCATCAGCGGTCCGAGTCGCTGGACCATCGAGACAAGAGAATAGGCACTCGCCCCGACGGCTGCCAAGTACCCGGCGCGTGAGGTCTCGAGCAGCGGCTTCTTGACTTCAGGGCCGTTGGCGAGCGAGTGCACGAGGATATCGAGCGGCTGTTCGCCGAAGTCGGCGACGAGCGACTTGGCCAAGCCATCAATGGAGAAGTCGCCGAGTTCTTTGTAGCGCTTGTTCTCGCGGATCTCGGCGGGGGCGTCGTCGAGGCGATCGAAGACGGCGTCGAGCGGATAGATCTTCTCGAAGTTGAGGAGGGATCCATCGGCGAGGCGGCGGGCCTCGTCCATCTTCCCACGCTCAATGAGGTTGAGGAAGATGTTGAGGGCGGGGGGCCAGGTGGCGACGGAGACGGTGGCGCCGGCCTCGATGAGGGCCTTGGCGATGGCGAATCCGAAGCCGGCATCGTCAGCGACGCCGGCGACGAGGGCGCGTTTTCCGGTAAGGTCTAGAGAGAGCATAGGGGGAGTAATCGCAAGTCGCGTGTCATATGGCAAGGGGGGGATCTTGGTCCCTCGCCTAGCGCCCTGCCGCACTAATAAGTGATTGCTTAGTTAGGGCAGGGTCGACGAGGCGCCGCGCTGAAAGGTGCTGATCGGGTGGTGTGGGAGCGGTCACGGCACTGGGATCAGCTCATCGATAGATCTGCTGGAGATAGAGCACCCTCGCCTCGATGATCTCGATTTGGCACGCCGGGAGGTGAATGACTTGCCCCTCCCGGCCATTTCCAAACCACCACCACCCGCAGGCCTGCTCTTGGTAGCGCTTCCACGCGCGCTGTTCCTGCTCTAAGGCCTCCAGGCTCTGAATCATGCCCTCGTCGGCTTCTTCGACACTCGCGGCGAAGTATGCTTTGGCCAAGGTCCACGCCTTCGCCAACGCTTGTTCTTGACGGTCGATCTCTTGTCCACCGCACGCCGAGAACTCGTCGTTTCGGTACGCCTGGTTCATGCAGCGTTGGTACACAGAAGTGTCCCCCACTGCGGCCACGGTGGTCGTCGTGGAGTCCGCAGTGCTCCCCAAGGCGACCGAGTCAGGCCCGACGCTGTGCGAGCTGTCTCTGCTCTCCAACGCAACGGGCTGCGGCACAGGGGGTGGATCTGATGCCTTCGGCCCACACGACGCAAGGCCGCACAAAGTGGCGAGGGTGACCCCCGCGGCCGCCCGCATCGTATACGTCACGCGTCTCTCTCTCATGTGGTGTGCTCCCCCGTGCTCACGGTGTGTGTGGACTGCCAGAACATGCGCAACCACGCTCGGCCCTTTCTACTCGTATTGCCGCAGAAGCTAGCCGTCGGGTTCGAGACTCGTATCGTCTCATGCCGGTGGCTCAGCGAGCCACGTGTGGTTGCTGCACCAACCTTATAGAGGCCCTCTGACATTCAGGCCGCTGGCCCCTCCCTGACGGACATGAATTGCCCACACAGCAGCACAGGATGCTGATCCGCACCGCCGTGGAGTCTTGAATATGACTGAGCATTCACTTATATTTGCCCAATGGCAGCGAAATTCGTGCGTCGTGCTGGGGATCGTCCCGAGGAGTTGGCCCTCGCCGCGCTCGAGTTGTGCGCCGAGCACGGCGTCCAAGCCACCCGCGTCGCTGATGTCGCCGCCCGGGCCGGGGTGACCGTCGGCACCATTTACCGGTACTTCGAGAGCAAGGACGCCCTCGTCGACGCCGCGCTGGAGCTGGCGCAGCCGCCGGTGCGGGCGCACGCGCTCGCCGACCGGCCCGGGGCGGCACTACCGGCGCTCGCCGAGGCGGCGCGGCGGTGGGGGGCATTCTTTGACGGCGATGGGGCGCGGGCGGTCCGGGTGACACTCAGCGAACCGCGGCGGCTCACCCACGGCAGCCCAGGGCCCGTCGGTGCCGCGATCGCCGAGTTCACCGAGATCCTCGTCGCCGGCGCATCGCGCGGCGACATCCGCCGCGACCTCGACATCAACGCCGTCGCGCGCGCCCTCGTCGGCGCCCTCACCCTCGGCACCGCGCTGCATGCCTCGCCCGATCATGACGTCATCGATGTCGTCGCCGCACTCGCCACGCGCGGGCTCCGGCCCGACGGCATCTCGTGGAAGCCAGCGTGAGCGCGCTCTCCGGCATCTTCATCCTCGTGCCCGTGCCCGATCCACTTGGTGCACACCTCGCCGAGATCCAGCGCGCCCACGATCCGCGTCTCGCCAACTTGTGGCCGCCACATCTCACGCTGATCGGCTCGAGCGGCGCGGGGCCGATCCTTGCTGACACCAGCGTTGATGAACTGCGCACCAAGCTCACGCCCGTCGTGCAACAGCATGCGCCGCTGAGTCTGAAGTTCGGCGCACCGCAGCGCTTCACCGGACGCGACATCGTCGTGCTGCCGCTCGATCCCAATGGACCCTTGCGCGCGTTGCATGAGTCGCTGCGCGCGGCCGGGCTGCGCACGTACAATGCGCGCTTCCCGTTCACGCCGCACGTGACGCTCACGATGTATCCGCCGCTGAGCCGTGAACGCGAACAGCGGCTCCTCGCGTTACGCATCGAGGAGCCGCTGGTGATCGAGCGGGTGCAGGTGTATCTGACGCGCGAGCCGCAGCCGGCGCGCTTGCTCCTCGACTTGCCGCTTAGCGCGCCTTCCTGATCGCGGCCGCCAAGTCCTGCTTGCCGCCGAGTCCGGTGTACACGACGTTGCCGTTCTTGCCGATCACGACGACGTAGCTGGTCGCGGGCACTTCGTACGCGCCGGACAAGTCGCCGGTCTCGTCCCACAACATCGGGAACGGATACTTGTACTGCGTGACGTAGCGCTTCACGCGCTCCAGCGACTGGTTCAAGTTCACGGCCACGGCGTAGATCGCGACGTCCTTCCCGTAGCTCTTCTGTGCGGCGAGCATCGTGGGCTCGAGTTCCTTACAGTTGCTGCACCAGGTGGCCCAGAACTCTAGGACGACGGGCTTGGTGCCAATCACCTTGGACAGGTCTACCGTGACGCCGTTGACGTCCTTCAGGATGCCGGTGGGGGCTTTGGAGCCAATCGCGATACCGGATTCCTGTGCGCTTACGGGCGCGGCGTGCAGAAGCACGAGAAGCACGGGTAGCACGAGAAGCACGAAACGGCGAAGGAGAGAGGGCACCATTCGAGAGAGCACGAGAGAAGGCACGAGAGGGGGCACGAGAGAAAGCACGACCAATTACTACACCAATAACGCGTCAGCGCTCCCAAGGGTTCAGGAGCCACCCCTAGAACATCAACTTCCCCATCTCGATCAAGTAGTACTGCGCCACGCCGATCATCACCAGGGCGAAGCCGCGCTTCACCCACACCATCCACATCCCCGCGCGCGGCAGGCGCGACAACGCACCGCTCGAGAGTCCCACGACCACGAGCAGCGTGCACATGCCCAGCGAGAACACGAACAAGTACGCGAAGCCCAGCCCCGCGTTCTTCGTACCGGCGACCCACGTGAGGACAGCGGCCATCACGGGCGCCGAGCACGGCGCGGCGACCAAGCCCGACATCGCGCCCATCACGAACGCACCGCCCGCGCGGCCACCGGTGCCAGCACTCGCGGCGCGCTGCAGCACGAACGACGGCACGCGCACGGGGAGCACATCGAGCATCGCCAGCGCGGCGAGGAGCAAGAAGTTCGCCATCGTGAAGTACAACCACGGATTCGTACTGATGCCGCCGAACATCGTGCCCGTCATGCCGGCGATGAGGCCGAGGATCGAGTACGTGAGTGCGAGGCCCACGACATACGCGAGCGTGAGCAACACCACGCGCCAGCGCGGCGGCGATGTCTCACCAACGGTGGTGCCACCGACGATCGCCGCGGTGATGGGGATCATCGGGTAGATGCACGGTGTCAGCGACGTCAGCACGCCCGCCAAGAACACCAGCGGGAGTGCCGTCAGCGGCGACGACGAGAGTTGATCAGCGATGCCAGAGAAGTCCATAGGTCAGCGCGCTGCGCCGGAGAGTCCGAGAAGTACCACGCCCTCACCCTGAGCGATGGGGGGCCATACGGCGAGATACAACACCACACCCGCCGCAGGAGCCACCACGCGGCCGAGCCCCCGTGATGGTCGTGATGGGGATGCTGTCGGTGGTGCCGCCGGGGACGGTGAGCCACGACGACACGGTCTGGGCGCCCACCGGCCAGGCGAGTGGTGCGACGAGGGACAAGCCGACGACGACACGGCACAGGCGGACCCAGCATCGGAGGACCATGCCGAAATATGGCGTCATGGACCGCCTTGTGCGCATAAGTTTGAAGGGTGAGCACAACGAAGCTGGTGGGCCCCGACCCGAGCCGCCTTGCCCCGCCTGCGCCCCTGTGGCGCGACGGCGAACTGCACCTGACTCCCGCGAGCGTTCAGCGCGCGCTGTTGACGTTCTGGAGCGTGATCGTCGGGCTCCACCTCGTCCACCTCGTCGTGTATCACGGCGCGGGCCACTACATCTTGCAGTTCGATCTGAACCGCGAGCGCAACATGCCCACGTACGCGCAGGGCGCGCAGCTCGTACTGGCGGCGGCGCTGTTGCATCGCATCGCCGTGGAGAAGCTCCGCCGCGGGTGGAAGCAAGACGGCTACTGGCGCAGTTTGGCGATGCTGTTCGTGTTCTTGATGGCGGATGAGATGTTCACCATCCACGACACGCTGAACCAGACGCTCGCGGACCTCGCGCAGCACTCGCTGTACCTGACGTTTCCATGGACGGTGGTGTACGGGCCCATCGTGCTCATCCTCGGCGCCGCGTACCTGCGCTTCTACTGGTCACTGGCCCCCCGGTGGCGTTGGCGCTTCGGGATCGCAGCGGCACTCTTCGTCGGCGGCGCCCTCGGTGTCGAGATGCTGGGCGCCCCGTACAAAGCGCTCTACGGCCCCGACAACATGCTGTACGCGCTGTTCACGACGATCGAAGAGACGATGGAGATCGCCGGCATCGGTGTGTTCGTGACGAGCTTGGTGGCGTACATGCAGCAGGAGCTGGGTGGGGCCGAGGGGCGGGTGTGGCGGCTCAAGTGGCGGGTGCCGGCGGGCTGAGGTAACGCGGGTCGCATGGTGGGCCGCGACAATTTGATGATGGTGAGTTCCTGAAGCGCTTGGTGCGCTAACCCCTCACCGCCGCCGCACCGGGTGCACCACCCGCAAATCCTCCCGCACCCGGATCGAATCCAACCGCGCCGCCACCCCCGGCTCACTCGCGCGCAGATCCGTCAACTCCCCCGGATCACGCTCAATGTCGAACACCCGCATCGTGTCGCGCATCCACACCGCCTTCCAGCGACCCTCGAGCACGGCGGACTGCCGCCGATCAGGCGAGTACCACACCTGATACGGCCGCAGCGCGAAGCTGCCGCGCCCCGTGAGCACCGGCACGAACGAGCGTCCGTCGATGGTGCTCGGCGCCGGCGCCCCCGCGATCTGCGCCAGCGTCGCGTGCAAGTCGGTGAAGTCGAGCCGCACCGCTGAGGTGCTCCCGCCGCGCGTCACGCCGGGCCAGTGCACGATGGCCGGCACGCGCAGCCCGCCGTCGTACAAGTCGCCCTTGTAGCCGCGGTAGCCCGCGGTGCCGTTGAACCAATCGCCGATGATGGCGGTGCTGCCCGGCGAAGGGTCGCGCAAGAACGTCGCGCCGTTGTCGGACAAGAAGATCACGATGGTGCGGTCGTCGATCTGCAGCGAATCGAGCAGCGCGCGCAGCGCCCCCAACTCTTGGTCCAGCCGGTACACCTGCGCCGCGTAGCTCTTCTTGGGCAGCGACCAATCCTTGTCGGCATACGGCCCCAAGTCCGTCACCTCAAAGCCACCGTCGGGCGCCACCGTGCGCGTCTCGTTGTGGATGTGCGGCAGGTTCGTGGCGTAGAACAAGAAGAACGGCCGCGCCGCGTTGGCCGTGATGAACGCGTGCGCCTCGGCGCGCATCAGATCAGGCACATAGTCGAGCCGCGTGGTGGCGTTGCCACTGCCCATCCCACGCGGCGCCGGCACCACGTTGCGCAGCCGCACCGAGTCGGTACCACGCAGGATGACTTCGGGAAAAAAGTTGTGCGCGTGGACCTGGTCGCGATACCCGAAGAAGGTGTCGAACCCCTGCGCCTGGGGCCACGACTCGGGCTCGGACTCCCACGACAGCCCCCACTTACCCACCAGCGCCGTCGCGTACCCCGCGCCCTTGAACCGCTCGGCCAACGTGATGTCGCCGCTCCGCAGATAATCGTTGTCGTTATCGTCGAGCCGGCAGCGCCCGTTGTGGTAGCCCGTCATGAACGAACACCGCGCCGGCCCACACACCGCCGCACTGGAGCGGAACTCCGTGAAGCGCATGCCGTCGCGCGCCAGCTGATCCATGTTGGGCGTGAGCAGCTCGCGCTGGCCGTACGCCCCCACCTCACCGATGCCGAGGTCGTCGGCGAGGAGCACCACCACATTGTGCGGCGTGGTGGGGGCGGGGGTGCGCGGGGGCACCGCGCAGGCGGCGAGGGCGAGGAGGAGGAGGACACGCATGGCGGCAATGCTACACCGCGGCCACGGCCCCCGAAAGAGCGGTGAGCGCTTGGACGTCGGCCAGGCCCGCGAGCGTCTCCTCTAGAGAGCCCCGAGCATCTCCGCGTGCGCGATTGATCAAGACGGCGTTAGCCCTCGGGGAGTTGTTGGGGGCTGAGTTCGGCGTCACGCCGTTCGCCGCACTGTCACAATTCCTGCACACCCCGCTTGTACCGCCCCTGGGGAACCGTAGATTTCCGCCTGTAATAGATGAGTACTTCACGAGCGCAGTTGCTCGCCGATCGCTCAGACGGGTCTCGCAGAGTCAGGAGGCGGCAGTCAGTGCCGCGAGACGATGTGAGGTCGCAGCCCAGGGCACCCCGGTCGCGAGGCCGGTCCGCAAAGGTAGGGGTCTCGAATGAGACAGCCCGCCCGTCACGACCCCACTGGCTTCTCCACACGAGGCCCGATCCATGGCGATGTTCGACCACCTCCCCCCCGCCGTCGCTGCGCGCTACCCCATCGTGCGCCAGCTCGGCGCGGGCGGCATGGCCACGGTGTACCTCGCCCGCGATCTGCGTCACGATCGCGACGTCGCCCTCAAAGTGTTGCGCGCTGATATCGCCGACGCGCTCGGCCGCGAACGCTTCGTACGCGAGATCCGCGTCGCCGCGCGCCTCACGCATTCGCACATACTGCCGCTGTACGACTCGGGCGAGACCGACGGTGTGGTGTTCTTCGTGATGCCGGTGATGGCCGGGCAGAGCTTACGCACGCTCATGCAGTCCGAGGGACGGCTCTCGGTCGAGACCGCGACGCGCATTGCGAGTGAGGTCGCTGACGCGCTCGACTACGCGCACCGCCACGACGTGGTACACCGCGACATCAAGCCCGAGAACATCCTGCTGCATGAAGGGCACGCGCTCGTTGCTGACTTCGGCATTGGCAAGGCGATGGCCGCTGCCAGTGGGGGGACACGCACGCTCACGCAGCTCGGCGTCACGGTGGGTACGCCCGCGTACATGAGCCCGGAGCAGGCCGCCGGCGAATCGCTCGACGGTCGTAGCGATCTCTTCGCACTAGGCTGCGTGTTGTACGAGATGCTCACCGGCGAGGTCGCGTTCGAGGCTGCGAGCGTGCCCGCGACCATTGCCAAGCGCTTCATTCATACGCCGCCCGCGGTGACGCAACAGCGTGCGGACGTCCCGCCGCTCGTCGCAGACATCGTCGCGCGTCTGCTTGCGAAGGAGCCCGCCGACCGCCACGACAGCGGCGCGGCCGTCGCTCGTGAGCTCCGCACGCCTTCTGCCCCGGTGGCCGCGCAGCCGCGCGTCACGGCCGCCGAGAACGCCATCGCGGTGCTGCCGTTCGTGAACATGAGCACGGACGCCGAGAACGAATACTTCAGCGATGGGCTGACGGAAGAGATCATCACCGACCTCGCGCGGATCAGTGCGCTGCGCGTCACCTCGCGCACGTCGTCGCAACAGTACAAGGGCAGCACACTGAGCGCGCGCGAGATCGGGCGCGCGCTCGGTGTGCGGTACATCCTCACCGGAAGTGTGCGGCGCGCGGGCAGCGCGCTGCGCATCTCGGCGCAGCTCATCGACGCGGCGGACGATCGTCAGCGGTGGGCCGAGAAGTACAGCGGGACGATGGACGATGTGTTCGACTTGCAGGAGCGGGTGTCGCGCGAGATCGTCGGGGGGCACCTTTCGCGAACGCTTCTCAGCCTCCTAGAAAGCGAGGGAGTCGTGCAGCAAGACCCCACGACGCAGTACTGGCGCCTCACGCGACATGTTGACGCAGACGAAGCCGAATAGTCGCCCGACGCAGACTCTACAGCTCCCCGAGCATTTCCGCCTGCGCGATCGATACGGAGGCCTCCTGCGGCGTCAGTGGCCGGCCCTCGAGTTCCTCTAGGCTGCGGATAAACGCCTCGTGCTCTGGCGAAGGCATCGGCGGTGGGCTGGCAGCGTCAGTGGCCGGAGGGCGGCGCGTGAAGGCCACCACGCCCGCATTTCGGCGATACCACTCGTCCTCTTCTGCCTTTGTCAACTTGCCCACGCGCAGAAAGAGCCTGCCGGTGTCCCCGATTGGGATGAGTTTGCTCATTGGCGTATGGCTGGGGTGCCGGGTTCGAGCGCGTCGTAGCCGACGATGCCCAGCGGGCGGAGCAGCGAGCGGGCGGGTGGTACGGATCGAGCGATCATACAACGACTCCTCCGCGCCGGAGCGCGGGGAGGTGATCAGTGGATGGCCGCCACTGATCTGGTGGTCGCTTTAGTGGGAATTGTTTAGCGTCGCGCCACAAGCTGGCCGGTCAAATCGCGACGGGGGGAACGGTGGTGCTTAGTACGGCCTGATGTACGTGGGCGGCGGTGTGACCGTGTAGCGCGAGTACAGCGTGGAGCCAATGTTGGTCGACGACCCCGACACCCGTTGCTGCCCCGGGAGCGAGCCCGAGAGGTAGTTGGTGGTCCCGATCCGCTGCTCCGTCACGCGCCCGGTGCCGGCGTTGCTGCGGATGGTCGTGTAGTCCATGCTCCCGATGCGCTCGGTGGTGGCGCGGGTGCCCGTGTTGTCGCGGTAGTACAGCGTGCTGCCGATGGACTCGGTGGTGCCGCGCGTCCCGCGGTTGTCGCGGGTGTAGATCTGGCTGCCGATCTGTTCCGAGGTCGAGCGGTAGCCGTCGGAGCAGCGGGTGTACGTCTGCTGCCCGATGGTCTCGGTGGTGCAGCGGGTGGATTGGGCGGCCGCGTCCGTAGCGGCGAGCGCGAGCGTCAGGGTAGCGAGCAGAGGGAGGCGCATCAGGGACTCCGGTGGTGAGACGTGGGTGTCGGCCGTTCGTGATGAAAGCTCAGGAGGGGGTCTGACAGTCACCTGAAAACACGAACGGCCGACGACAAACTGTCGCCGGCCGGGGAGCCATGCGACTTAGACGGTTTGGCCAGGGGGTGAAGCCTGGGTGCGCGGCCCGTCAAGTCGGGAAATCGCCGCGCATCGAAAAGATAGCAATTGTAGTTCAGGAGCGCAACTGAAGAAGTCACTCCCGAAATCACCGCACCGCGAAAATCAAAGAAATAACTCACGATACGAGCAAGCACGCCTCGACGAACCGGCGATCGGAAGGTGCAAGGGTAAGAGAACCCAATTCAGCGGTAGTGACCCACCGAACTGCAGAATGTTCAACGCACG
>JBEIVF010000068.1:0-9078 GCA_040374005.1 Gemmatimonadaceae bacterium
CCCCTACCGCACCGGATACAACGGGAACCGCTCGGCGAGAGCCCGCACATCCGCCTTCACCGCCGCGATCACCGCCGCATCCTCCGGCGCCGCGACCACCCGCGCGATCAACGACGCGATCGTGTCCATCTCGGGCAAGCCCATGCCCCGCGTCGTCACCGCCGGCGTGCCGATGCGAATGCCACTCGTCACGAACGGCGACTGCGTCTCGTTGGGCACCGTGTTCTTGTTCACCGTCAGCCCCGCCTCATTGAGCGCGTGCTCGGCGAGCTTGCCCGTGATGCCCTTGTTGCGCAGGTCCACCAGCATCAGGTGATTATCCGTCCCACCCGACACGATCTCGAACCCGTGCGTGGCGAGCGCGGCCGCCAACGTGCGCGCGTTGTGCACCACATGCTCGCAGTAGATCGCGAACTCCGGCCGCAACGCCTCCGCGAACGCCACCGCCTTGGCGGCGATCACGTGCATCAACGGCCCGCCCTGCGTGCCGGGGAACATCGCCTTGTCGATCGCCTTGGCGTGCTGCGCCTTGCACAGGATGAGTCCACCGCGCGGACCACGAAGCGTCTTGTGCGTCGTCGTCGTGACGACATCGGCGAACGGCACCGGCGACGGGTACACGCCCGTGGCCGCGAGTCCCGCGAAGTGTGCCATGTCCACCAAGAAGATCGCGCCCACTTCCGTGGCGATATCGGCGAACGCCTCGTAGTCGAGGATGCGCGAATACGCCGAGTAGCCGGCGATGATCATCTTCGGCTTCTCCGCGCGCGCGACGGCGCGCATCTGATCGTAGTCAATCAGGCCTTCGCTGGTCACGCCATAGTGCACGCCGCGATACAGCAGGCCCGAGAAGTTGACCGGCGATCCGTGCGTGAGGTGCCCGCCCTGCGAGAGGTCGAGCCCCAGCACCGTGTCGCCCGGCTTGAGGAACGCGAGGTACACCGCCGCGTTCGCCGTCGCACCCGAGTGCGGCTGCACATTGGCGTGATCGGCGCCGAACAACTGCTTGGCCCGATCGATCGCCAGTTGCTCCACCACATCGACGACTTCGCAGCCACCGTAGTAGCGCTTGCCGGGCAACCCCTCCGCGTACTTGTTGGTCAGCGGTGAGCCCATCGCCTCCAGCACGGCGGGCGACACGAAGTTCTCACTCGCGATGAGCTCGATGCCGTAGCGCTGGCGATCGGTCTCGGCCGCGACGAGGGCAGCGATGGCCGGATCCGCCGCGCGCAGCGCGTCTCCCGGCGGGCAACGGTCCCACGCGAACAGTGATGTCACGATGCAACGTCCTCCGGTTCGATCTTGGCGACACGCCGGGCATGGCGGCCACCTTCGTACGGGGTGTCGAGCCACGCCTTCAGGATGGCGATGCCGTCCTCATCACTGACGAACCGCGCCGGCACGACGAGCACGTTGGCGTCGTTGTGCTCGCGCGCCAACTTAGCGATGTCAGGCGTCCACGCCACCGCGGCGCGCACGCCACGGTGACGGTTGGCCGCATACGACATGCCCAAGCCGGTCCCGCACAGCAACACGCCACGCGTGACCTCTCCGCGTTCCACACGCTCCGCGACCGGATGGGCGTAGTCGGGATAATCCGTGGAGGCCGGGGACGCCGTCCCCAGATCCTCCACGTCGTAGCCCAACTCGCGCAACACGCTGGCGAGCTTCTCCTTCATCTCGTAGCCCGCGTGGTCGCTGCCGATAGGGATGCGCTCCGCCATCAGGCCTTCCGCGGCCACTGCGGCCAGGTGCGCACCATCGAGCCCACCTGCTGGATGCGACGCTCGGCCAAGCGATCAGCCGCCAGCGCCGTCGTGATGCCCTGCTCGTCGGCGATCTGGTACACGCCGAGGACCGTGTCGAAGATCTCGTCCGCCTTGCGGAGGGCGCGATCGCGGGTCCAGCCCGTGAGCTCGGAGTACACATTGATCACGCCGCCAGCATTGGCCACATAGTCCGGGGCGTAGAGGATGCCGCGGGCCGCGAGGGCCTTCGCGTGCGTGTCCATCACGAGCAACTGATTGTTCGCGCCACCGGCCACGATCGCGACCTTCAGCTGCGGGATCGTGTCGTCGTTGATGATGCCGCCCAACGCGCAGGGCGCGAAGATGTCGGCGTCCGTGGAGTACACCTCCGCCGCGGTGATCGCCGTCGCCTTGAACGTCTTGACGATGTGCTCGACCTTGTCGGCGCGGATGTCATACACCTTGAGCTTGGCGCCTACCGCCGTGAGCTCCTGACACAGGAACTCTCCCACGTGGCCCAGGCCCTGCACCACGATGGTCTTGCCCGACAGATCCGTGCTGCCCCACTTCACCTGCGCCGACGCCTGGATGGAGCGGAACACGCCGCGCGCCGTGACACTCGACGGATCACCCGAGCGCGTCGCGAGCCCCGCCACGTACTCCGTCTCCATGTGCACGTAGTCCATGTCGCCCGGCGACGTACCGACGTCCTCCGCGGTGATGTAGCGACCGCCGAGCGACTCCACGAACCGACCGTGCGCGCGGAACGTCATCTCGCGATTCGTCGTACGGTTGTCACCCAAGATGACGGCCTTGCCGCCACCCAGGTTCAACCCGGCCACGGCGTTCTTGTACGTCATGCCGCGCGCCAAGCGGAGCGCGTCGATGATCGCCGCTTCGTCGTTGTCGTAGTTCCAGAAGCGCGTGCCGCCGAGCGCGGGGCCCAGCGTGGTATTGTGGATCGCGATGATGCCGCGGTAACCGGACGATTGGTCGTGGCAGATGGCGATCTGCTCATGGCCCATCTCGGCGATCGTATCGAAGAGGCGCATTGAAATCGTGGGTGTGCTTAGGGGTCGAAACCCGGGTGGGACTGCAGGAGCGCGCGGGCGATCACGATCCGCTGGATCTCCGAGGTACCCTCGTAGATCTCGGTGACCTTGGCATCGCGGAACAGACGCTCGACAGGATACTCAGTGACATAGCCATACCCACCGTGGATCTGCACGGCCTGGTTGGTCACCCACATCGCGGTCTCTGAGGCGAGCAACTTCGCCATCGAGGCGACCGCCCCCACGTCCTCGCCGCGATCCTTCGCGGCGGCAGCGGCGTGGAGCAATTGGCGCGTCGCCGTGATGCGGCTCGCCATATCGGCCAACTTGTACTGGATCGCTTGGAAGTCGCTGATCGGCTTGCCGAACTGCTGACGCACCAACGCGTATCCGACGCTGTAGTGCAGCGCCGCCCGCGCGATCCCCAGCGCCTGCGCCGCGATGCCCAGTCGCCCGTGCTCCAGCGACTGCATGGCATAGATGAAGCCCCGGCCATCATCGCCGAGGAGACGATCGGCCGGGACCCGCATGTTGTCGAACGTGAGCCCCACCGTCGGCGACGCGCGGAGGCCCATCTTGTCCTCCTTCTTGCCGACGGAGAAGCCCGGCAGATCCGGCGTGATGATGAATGCCGAGATCCCCTTGGCACCGCGGCGATCATCCGGCGTATCGGTGCGCACCATCGCCAGGATCACGCCCGCATGCGACCCGCTGGTGACCCACGACTTGGCGCCATTGAGCACCCAGTGGTCGCCATCGCGCGCGGCCTGGCACCGCAGCGCCGCCGCATCTGAGCCCGCATCGGGCTCCGACAACGCGAACGCGCCGAGCAGTTCGCCGCGCGCCATCGGCTTGAGGAAGCGCTCCCGCTGCGCCTCGTTGCCGAAATTGAGCAGCATCTGCGTGGGCAGCGAGTTGTGCACGCTCATCAACACCGCGGTGGAGGCGTCGACGAACGCGATCTCCTCCAGCGCGAGCAGGTACGACAGCGCGTCGAGCGCGAGGCCGTCGTACGCCTCCGGCAACAGCATGCCGAGGAAGCCGAGGTCGCCGAGCTTGCCGACCAGCGACGGCTCGAAGAACGCATCGCGGTCCCACTGCGACGCGTGCGGGGCGATCTCGGCGGCCGCGAAGTCGCGCGCCGTCTGCCGGATCGCCTGTTGTGTCTCAGAAAGTGGCGTCAGCGACATCGACTAATACTGATAGAAGCCGCGTCCCGACTTGCGCCCGAGCCACCCGGCATCGACGTACTTCCGCAACAGCGGACATGGGCGGTACTTCGGATCGCCGAGTCCCTGATGCATCACCTCGAGGATCGCCACGCAGGTGTCGAGGCCGATGAAATCGGCGAGCGTGAGCGGACCCATCGGATGGTTCATCCCGAGCTTCATCACCGTGTCGATCGCTTCGACGGTGCCTACGCCTTCCATCACGCAGTACACGGCCTCGTTGATCATCGGCATCAGGATGCGATTGGCGATGAACCCCGGGTAGTCATTGGCTTCGACGGGCGTCTTCCCCAGCGCCTTGGCCATCTCGATCACGGTCGTCGTCGTCGCGTCGGACGTCGCGTGGCCGCGGATCACCTCGACCAACTGCATCACCGGCACCGGATTCATGAAGTGCATCCCGACCACCTGCTCGGGGCGCTTCGTCTTCGCGGCGATCTGCGTGATGGAGATGGAACTGGTGTTGGACGCGAGGATGGCGTCGGCCGGCGCGATGCGATCGAGATCGGCGAAGATCTTGAACTTGAGATCAGGGCGCTCGGTGGCCGCTTCGATCACCAACGCCGCGTGCGCCGCGGCGTCGAGCGTCGTCGACTCACTGAGGCGTGCGAGGGTCGCGTCCTTGCCAGCCGCGTCGAGCGTGCCCTTCTTGATCTGCCGGTCCAAGTTGCCACCGATGGTCGTGCGGGCCTTGGCCAGCGCGTCGGCACTTACATCAATGAGCGTGACGGGGTGCCCGGCCTGCGCGAACACATGCGCGATGCCGTGGCCCATCTGGCCGGCGCCGATGACGGCGATGGGGGACGCCGACATCAGACGGCCTCCACCGACAACGCCACGGCATTGCCACCACCCAAGCACAGCGTGGCCAAGCCCGTGCGCTTGTTCCGGTCGTGCATCGCGTGCAGCAGCGTCACCAGCACGCGCGCGCCGCTCGCGCCGATCGGGTGGCCGAGCGCGATCGCGCCACCGTTCACATTGACGCGGTCGTCATCCCACCCGAGCGCATCACCGTCGGCGATCGCCTGCACGGCGAACGCTTCGTTGGCTTCGATGAGATCGTAGTCGCCGATCGACGTGCCGGCCTTGGCCATCAAGTTGCGCACCGCATGGATGGGCGCGAAGAACAGATCCTGCGGATCGCCGCCGCCCGACGCGTAGGCGGTGATCTTGCCGAGGATGTTGAGCCCGTGCGCGCGCGCATACGCCAACGACGTCACGACCACGGCCGCACCGCCGTCATTGAGGCCCGGCGCGTTACCCGCCGTGACCGAGAGCTGATCGCTCGGGATGTCCTTGGGCGCATCCTTGCCGAACGCTGGACGCAGCTTGGCCAGCGCCTCGAGCGTGGTGTCGGCGCGCGGCGACTCGTCCGTCGTCACCAGCACCGGCTCCTTCTTGCCCGGCACGGCCACCGGCACGATCTCGGCGGCGAACTTGCCTCCATTGATCGCCGCGACGGCCTTCTGGTGCGACGCGAGCGCGAACTCATCCTGACGCTGACGCGAGATGCCGGCCTTCTGGGCCGTGTACTCGGCATGACCGCCCATGTGGCGACCATAGAAGGAGCACCACAGCCCGTCCTTGATGAGACCGTCGGCCATGGTCTGATCACCGAACTTGATGCCGTTGCGCATGCCGTACGTGTAGTGCGGCGAGGCCGACATCGCCTCGTGCCCGCCCGCGACGACCACGCGCATGTCGCCGGCCCGGATCGCTTGCGCCGCGAGCATGATGGCCTGCAAGCCAGAGCCGCAGACCTTGTTCACCGCAAAAGCGGGGACCGTCGCCGGCACGCCCGCCTTCATCGCTGCCTGCCGCGCGGTGGCTTGCCCCGCTCCGCCCTGCAGCACGTGCCCCATGATCACTTCGTCGATGTCCGCGCGATCGATCTTCGACCGGTCGAGCGCGGCGGCGATCGCGGCGGCGCCGAGGTCCGCGGCGCTCAGCGTGGCGAAGCCACCGAGGAAGCGGCCGATCGGGGTGCGCGCGGCACCGACGATGACCGGGGTCTGCTCAGGAGAATACGACATGATCACTCACAGAAGACGTCACCGCGAATAGCGGCGCGTGGAGTTGAAGGCGATGGTGGAACCGATGGCTGGCAGCAGGATCTCGATCGCATCCATCAGCCGGCGGGATGCATCGTATGAACCCGTGGTGCGCGACGCCCTCGGGAAGAGCACCGCGTTGACACCGACGGCGGCCACGAAGCGCGCCCCCGTCCCGGGGAGCGCCGCACCGGCCTCACCGCTCTGATCGCCCAACGAGCCGATGCCGTACACCGCGCCCGCCGTCGCGAACGCGGCGCCGGCGTAGCCCAGCGTCATCACGGTCCCCCGACGCACGCCCACTTCGTCGTCCAGACCCACCAGGTCGGACAGACGCTCGCCGGCAAAGCGACCGACATAGAACCCGAGGAACCCCGCGTACGCACCCGCCACCACCTCACCGCCGATCCGCGGCGCGGAGAGCGTGGGGCGGCCGGTCCGCGGCGGATCGGCCTGTTGCGCGTGCGCGCCGGCGGCCACGAGGAGGATCGCAACGGCCACCAGCGACACACGGGGCTTGATCACGCGGATTCCGCGGCGGGCGCAGCCGCCGGTGCGGGGACGTGCGCGCGCGTCTTGATCTCGTTCGTGACACGCGCGATGAACTCGTCCACGGGAACGATCTCCTGCTTCTTGCCCGTGCCCCGCACGCGAAGCGCGATGGTGCCCTGCTCCACTTCGCGATGGCCCATCACGGCCATGTACGGCACCTTCAGCATCTCCCCATCGCGGATGCGATAGTTGAGCGTCGCCGAGCGATCGTCGCAGTGCGCGCGGATGCCCGCGGCGGTGAGCCGATCCTTCAGCGCCTGCGCCGCCTCGGTGAGCTCACCCGCGATCGGGATGATGCGCACCTGTTCAGGCGCCAGCCATACCGGGAATGCGCCCGCATAGTGCTCGATGAGCCCGCCGACGAAGCGCTCCATCGACCCCACGAGCACGCGGTGCAACATCACCGGACGATGCCGCGTGTTGTCGTCGCCGACGAACTCGAGGTCGAACCGCTCCGGCAAGTTGAAGTCGAGCTGCACCGTCGGCCCCTGCCACTTCCGGCCGATCGCGTCGATCAACTTGAAGTCGAGCTTCGGCCCATAGAACGCGCCGCCGCCCGGATCGTACGTGAACGCCTGCCCGCGCTTGGTGAGCACATCGGCCAAGGTGGCCTCGGCCTGCGCCCACTGCTCCTCGGTGCCCAGCGCGTTCTCGGGCCGCGTCGCCAACTCGATGGTGTACGGATAGCCGAACACCGCCAGCATCTCGTCCACGAGGTCGAGCAAGCGCTCGATCTCGTTGGCCACCTGCTCCGGCGTGCAGAACACGTGCGCATCGTCCTGCGTGAAGCCGCGCACGCGCAGCATGCCGTGGAGCACGCCGCTCCGCTCGTACCGGTACACCGTGCCGAACTCGGCGTAGCGGATCGGCAGGTCGCGGTACGACCGCTGCTTGGATTGATAGATGCAGATGTGGCCCGGGCAGTTCATGGGCTTCGGGCGATACGCCCAGCCCTCGACCTCCATGGCCCCGAACATGTTGTCCTTGAAGTTCTCCAGGTGGCCGGAGATCTCGAACAACTTCTCGCTCACCACATGCGGCGTGTACACCAGATCGTAGCCGTGGCGCAGGATCAACTCGCGCTCGAAGGTCTCGATCTCGTTGCGGATCACGCCACCGCGTGGATGCCACAGGATGAGCCCGGGGCCCACGCGCTGGTCCACGCTGAACAAGTCGAGGGCCTGCCCCAAGTGCCGATGATCGCGGCGCTTGGATTCCTCGAGCTTATGCATGTGCGCATCGAGGTCGGCCTGCGACCAGAAGGCCGTGCCGTAGATGCGTTGCAGCATCTGCCGCGTCTCGTCGCCGCGCCAGTAGGCGCCGGCGGTGGTGAGCAGCTTGAAGTACTGGAGCCAGCCCGTGTCGGGCACGTGCGGGCCACGACACAAGTCGATGAACGGCCCGTCGGTGTACGTCGAGATCACCTCGTGCGCGCCGAGATCGTCGATGCGCTCGAGCTTGAGGGGATCGTCGGCGAACAGATGTTCCGCCTGCTGCCGGTCCACTTCGGCGCGCACGAACGGGAATTTGGCCGCGACGACCTTGGCCATCTCCTCTTCGAACGCCGCGAGATCGTCGGGCGTGAAGGGGGTCTTGACCTCGAAGTCGTAGTAGAAGCCGTCCTCGATGGCCGGGCCGAACCCGATCTTGGCGTCCGGGCGCACGCGGCGCACGGCGGTAGCCAAGATGTGGGCGGCCGAATGCCGGAGGACCTCGATGGCGCGCGGATCCTTCTTGGTGAGGACGACGAAATCGCCCCCGCTCCGGAGCGGCGTCATGACGTCCTGCACGTCGCCATTGATGGCGACGGCCACGGCGGCGGCGGCGAGGCGGGGACCGATACTCTCGACGACGGCCAGCGGCAGGGTACCTTCCGCGACCTCACGGGTCGAGCCGTCGGGGAGCGTCAACACGAGAAGCGCGCTCATCCTGCGACCTCGACCGAAAGAGAGGGAACGATCGCCGGCGCAAAGCGCGCACTGAGCGACAGACCGACGACGAGAACGAGGACGATCCAAGCCCCCACGCGGCGCGGCGGCGCGACGATGGGGTCAGCGGCGGGGCGGGTTTCAGGAGCCATGCGAAGGGTGTGCGGAGACGACGACGGCGCGCCGCCCGCCTTGCCTGCGGAAGCGCGCCGCGACACCCTTACAAAGTACCGAACGGCCCATTTCCTCGCTACTTAGACGACCGTGCCACGACGCTCCGCTCCCTCCCCGATCTCGCCCGCCCTGTGGGTCGCCGCCGGCGCCGCCGCTGGTGTGCTCGTTGGTATCGCCATCGCCGACCGCTCCACGTCGGCCCGGAAGATGCTCAAGCAGGCCGGGGCGCTCCTCCCGGCGTTGACCGGGTTGATGAAGCTGGTCGATGGCTCGCGTCGCTCGGGCCGCCCCGGCGGCGGGGGGGGCGAGTGGGGGGGGGGCGGGGCGGAGGCAGAGGGCGGGCG